>NZ_JARHXQ010000215.1:0-33285 GCF_029222765.1 Arthrobacter sp. Cr_A7
GCCGAGAAGCCGCCGTCGGACTTGATCAGCTGGCCGGACACCCAGCGGCCTGCCGGCGAGAGCAGGAAGGCCGCGGTGCCGGCAACGTCAGCGGGAGTGCCCAGCCGCCCGGTGGGCTGGCGTTCGACGACAGCCTGCCGGATCTCGTCCGTCATCCAGCCCGTGTCCACCGGACCCGGGTTGAGGACGTTGGCGGAGATGCCCTGCGGACCCAGCTCGCGGGCCGCCGCGATCACGATCCTGTCCAGCGCGCCCTTTGACGCGCCGTAGGGAAGGTTGAACGCTGTGTGGTCACTGGTCAGCGCAACGATCGCGCCGCCGTCGTCCGTTGCCTGCCGCGCGAACGCGGCAATCAGCTGCCAGCTGGCCCGGGTGTTCACGGCGAAATGCCGCTCGAAGGATTCCAGGCTGGTGTCCAGGATTCCTGAGTCCACGGACTCCGCGTGGCTGAGCACCATCCCCTGCAGCGGTCCCGCAAGCGAAACCGCCTCCGCTACCAGCCGGTCCGGGACGCCGGGGTCCTGCAGGTCGGCCGACAGGACGTGGACCCGGGCACCGATGGCTTCGAGCTCGGCGGTCAGCCGGATGACGTCCTCGGGTTCACTCCCCCACGGCATCCGCTCGTCGTACTCCTGCCAATAGGACAGGACCAGGTCCCAGCCGTCGGCGGCGAGCTGGCGGGCAATGCCGGCGCCGATGCCCGCCAGCCGTCCGGCACCCGTGATCAGGGCAGTGTTGCGCACAGCGCCTTGCGAAGGGGTTTCCATGGCACCAGCGTAATAGGCCATTCGCCTAGGGCACCGGGACCGGCTCTTCCCGCGGGGCGGAATGCCGGCGGATGGTGGCGCTGATGACCGCCGCGATGGTGCACATGGCCGCCGCACCGAACCACGCGTACGTGTACTGGCCCGTCGCGTCCCGGATGAACCCGGCGCCCAGGGCGGCAGCCGCCGCTCCGAGCTGGTGTGCCGCGAAGACCCAGCCGAAGACCACGCTGCCGTCCTCTCCGAAGGTTTCCCGGCAGATGGCGGCCGTCGGCGGGACGGTGGCAACCCAGTCCAGGCCGTAGATCACCACAAACACAATCATGCTGGGCTGCACTTCGGCGCTCAGCAGCAGCGGCAGCACCAGCAGGCCGATGCCCCGGAACTGGTAATAGACGGCAAGCAGGATGCGCGGGTTGAAGCGGTCGGTCAACCAGCCGGACGCGATGGTCCCCACAATGTCAAAAATCCCGACGACGGCGAGCAGGCCAGCGGCGGTGGTTTCAGGCATGCCGTGGTCATGGGCGGACGGGATGAAGTGGGTGCCGATCAGCCCGTTGGTGGTTGCCCCGCAGATCGCGAAGCCCGCCACCAGCGCCCAGAAGGTCCGGACCCGGCTGGCCCGCCGGAGTACCTGCAGCGCGCGCATCGCCGCATTGCCGCGCGGGGCTGCGTGTCCGGCGATGGCTTCAGTGGCCGCCGCCGTGACAGGTGGTTCCGCTCCGTACGGCAGGACGCCGACGTCGGCCGGGGAGTTCTTGAGGAACTTCAGCACCAGCGGGACTACTGCCAGGGCGCCTGCGGCGATGAGCAGCGAGGCCTGCCGCCAGCCGGGATCCTGCGCGAGCACCGCAATGAACGGCAGGAAGACAAGCTGGCCTGCCGCGCTGCCGGCCGTCAGGATACCGATCACCAGGCCCCGGCTCTTCACGAACCAGGTGTTGGCGATGGTGGCGGCGAAGACCAGTGCCATGGACCCGGTGCCCAGCCCGATCAGCAGACCCCAGGTAAGGAGGATCTGCCAGGACTGGTTGACCAGCACGGTCAGGGCACTGCCGGCGCCGATCAGCACCAGCGCCGTGGCCGTGACCTTCCGGATGCCGAAGCGTTCCATCAGGGCAGCGGCGAAGGGTGCCGTGAGCCCGAAGAGGACCAGGTTGATGCTGACCGCCGCGGACAGCACCGTGGTGGACCAGCCGAACTCCTGCTGCAGCGGGACCATCAGGACGCCGGGCGCGGCGCGAAAGCCGGCGGCTCCCACCAGGGCGAGGAACGCTACCGCGGCGACAATCCAGGCAGGGTGCAGCTTGCGCCGATGGTTTGGAGAAACGGTTGTTTCGTCCGGCACAGCTGCTTCATCGGGAAGGGTGCTCATGCTGCAGCTTCCTTCCGGACCTCGGCGGTCGAGAGCGGGACGGGCTGCTCCGACCTGGACTGGCTGTGCCAGCTGGTGTTGGCGGCGGTGAGCCGCTCGCCGCACCCGGTGCAGGTGTCCGCGGAGCTGGTCCGCTTCCCGCAGCCCGAATGGATGACGTACATATGGGCCTTGTCCGAAGGGGCCGGAAGATGCTTTTCCGCCCAGATGGTCACGGCATTCAGGACCGGCAGGGCATCCTCGCCCATGGGGGTGAGGACGTATTCCTGGCGGGTGCGGCCGCCGTCGTCGTACGCCTTCTTCTCCAGGAGCCCGGACTCCACCAGGCCGGCCAGGCGTTTGGTGAGCACCGAGTCCGCAACTTCCAAGCGGGCCTTGATGGCGTCAAAGCGCCCGTTGCCAAAGAAGATTTCGCGGAGGACCAGGATGGTCCACGGGTCGCCCAGGATGTCCAAACCCCGGGCCATGCTGCAGGTGCGCCGGGACCAGTCAGATCGAAGTGCCATACGGGCACCCTAGCTGACTTCTTTGAAGAAAGCCAGGGCACTCGCCGAAATGGCACTTCGCGGCAATCTCTGCCGGAAACATTGCCGTGAAGTGCAATCTCGCGGTGTCGGACACCACCTACGGGATGGAGGTGAAGGCCTGCTCCAGGTCCGCGATCAGGTCCTCCACGTCCTCGATGCCGCAGGACAGGCGAAGCAGGTTGACGGGAACGGCCAGCTCGGTGCCCTTGACCGAGGCGTGGGTCATCTCGGACGGGTAGTTCATCAGGGACTCGATGCCGCCCAAGGACTCCGCCAGCACGAACACGGACGTGGACTCGGCCACCTTCCGCGCCGCCGCCTCGCCGCCCTTGAACTGGACGGAGACCATGCCGCCGAAGCTCCGCATCTGCTTCTTCGCGAGTTCGTGGCCGGGGTGGCTGGGCAGGCCCGGGTACAGGACTGCCTCCACCTCCGGGCGTTCCAGCAGCCATTCGGCGACGGCCTGGCCGTTGAGGCTGTGGCGGTCCATCCGTACACCCAGGGTCTTCAGGCCGCGCGTGGTCAAGAAGGCGTCCATGGGGCCGGACACCGCGCCCACCGCGAACTGGACGAAGCCGATCTTCTCGGCCAGTTCGGCGTCCTTGACCACCACGGCGCCGCCCACCACGTCGGAGTGCCCGCCGATGTATTTGGTGGTGGAGTGGACCACAACGTCGGCACCCAGGGCGAGCGGTGTCTGCAGGTAGGGGGACGCGAAGGTGTTGTCGACCACCAGGAGGGCCCCGGCGTCGTGCGCTATGTCCGCGAGCGCTGCGATGTCGGTAATCTTCATGAGCGGGTTGGACGGGGTCTCCACCCACACGAAACGGGTCTTGTTGCCGGCGACGGCCTGCCGGACGGTATCCAGGTTGGCCATGTCCACGGGAGTGTTGCCGATCCCCCAGTCGCCGAGGACGCGGCTGATGAGCCGGTAGGTTCCGCCGTAGGCGTCGTTGCCCAGCACGATGTGGTCACCGGGCCTGGTCAGCGCCCGGATCAGCGCATCCTCCGCCGCGAGCCCCGAGCTGAAGCTGTAGGCGTGGGTGCCCAGCTCCAGGGCGGCCAGCTGTTCCTGCAGTGCGTCCCGCGTGGGGTTGCCGCCGCGGCCGTACTCATAGCCGTCGCGGAGCCCGCCGATGCCGTCCTGCGCATAGGTGGTGCTGAAGTGCAGCGGCGGAACCACAGCCCCGGTGCGGGGTTCGAATGCCTGGCCGGCGTGCACGGCGCGGGTGTTGAAACCTTGGTTTTCAGAGGCGGACATGATGCTCCTTATCGGGTGAGCAGTTCAGGGAAGCAGGTTCAGTTGCTGAGGTAGGCCAGCAGGTCGTGCCTGGTGAGGATGCCCACCGGCGCGCCCACGAACGTGACCATGACGGTGTCCACATCGGAGAGGAGCTCCCTGGCCGCGGAGATGGTTTCGAGCGATCCGATCACCGGCAGCTTGGGCCCCATGTGTTCGGAGATCTTGTCTGTCAGCTTGGCCTCGCCGCGGAAAAGCTTGGCGGTCAGGGTGCGTTCGTCCACCGCGCCCAGGACCTCGCCCATGACCACCGGCGGTTCCTGCGACAGGACAGGGATGTGGCTGACGCCGAACTCGTTCATGATGTTGATGACATCGCGGACGGACTCGTTCGGGTGGATGTGCACCAGGTCCGGCAGTTCGCCGTTCTTGGACTTGATGACCTCACCCACGGACGTCTCTTCCCCGCCGGAGAGGAAGCCGTAGGAGCGCATCCACTGGTCGTTGAAGATTTTCGCCAGGTAGCCGCGCCCGGAGTCCGGCAGGATCACGACGACGACGGCGCTCTCCGGGAGGTCCCGCGCCGCCTGCAGCGCGGCCACCACGGCCATGCCGGAGGAGCCGCCCACGAGCAGGCCTTCCTCACGGGCGAGGCGGCGGGTCATGGCGAAGGAGTCGGCGTCGCTGACGGCGATCACCAGGTCCGGGACAGACTTGTCGTAGTTCGCGGGCCACATGTCCTCACCCACGCCTTCGACGAAGTACGGGCGCCCGGTGCCGCCGGAGTAGACCGATCCTTCGGGGTCGGCGCCGATGATCCGGACCAGGCCGCCGTCGGACTCCGGCCTGTCAGCCGAGACCTCCTTGAGGTAGCGGCCGGTACCGGTGATGGTCCCGCCGGTGCCGGCGCCGACCACGCAGTGGGTGACTTTGCCGTCGGTGTCGCGCCAGATCTCCGGACCCGTGGTGCGGTAGTGGCTGGCCGGGGCGGCAGGGTTGGAGAACTGGTCCGGCTTGTAGGCGCCGGGGGTCTCGCGGACCAGCCGGTCCGAAACGCCGTAGTAGCTTTGCGGGCTGTCCGGCGGCACCGCGGTGGGCGTGACCACCACTTCAGCGCCGTAGGCCTGGAGTACGGCGCGTTTGTCCTCGCCCACCTTGTCCGGGACCACGAACACGCACTTGTAGCCCTTCTGCTGGGCCACGAGCGCCAGGCCCACTCCGGTGTTGCCCGAGGTGGGTTCCACGATGGTGCCGCCGGGCTGCAGTTTGCCCTCCCGTTCGGCATCCTCAATCATCTGCGCCGCAATGCGGTCCTTGATGGAACCGCCCGGGTTCAGGTACTCCAGCTTGACCAGGACGGTGGCCTTGACGCCGTCGGTCACGTGGTTGAGTTTGATGAGCGGGGTATTGCCGATGAGGTCCAGGATGGACTGGGCGTACTTCATAGGTACAAAGCTACCGCTTACTGCCCGCCGGCCTGCCCCGCCTGCACTGCCTCCTCCGGCGGAAGGTTTTCCCACAGGCCCATCACGTTGCCCTCGGTGTCCTTGAAGTACGCGAAGGAGCCCATCCCGGGAATGGTTTCCCTGGGTTTCACCACGGCTCCGCCCATCGATTCTATGGTTTGCAGGGTGGCGTTGATGTCCGGCACGTCAATGGTGATGACCGGGTTTTTGAGGTCCGGTTCCCGGGCCATCAGGCCTCCGTTGATGGCGCCTGCTTCCGTGGGCTGCCCGGTGGACTCGTCCATCGGAGTAGTGACTACCATGTTGTAGTCCATGCCGGGGACGGGATCGATCCGCCAGCCGAGGGCCTCCTGGTAGAACTTCCTGGCCCGCTCCTGATCGTCCGCGGGGATTTCGAAATGTACCACTGCACCCAATGCGCTCACCTGCCGGTTTGTAGGAAAGGCGCAGCGATCCCGCGCCACACGGTGGAGTCTAGTCCCGGATGGAGCGTTGGATAAGAGTGTTTTTGCCGGTTGTCGTCCCACGTCCGGCAGCGTTGTCGGCCCCGCGTGGGACGATGGAGGCATGACCATCGCAGAGGCACCTCCCCGGCTGGCCGCTGCCGCCGACGTCTCCCTGCGCTGGTATCCGGGTGGCCCCTTCAGCCTGGGCCGGACCCTCGGACCACTCCTTCGCGGCACCAGCGATCCGTCGTTCAGCATCCAGGGCGGCGTCATCTGGAATGCATATACGACGCCGGACGGTCCGGGCACGCTGCGGCTCAGCCCGGCGGGCGGTGGCGACGGCCCCAGTGCCGTGGCTGAACCTTTCGTGGACGTCCAGGCGTGGGGTCCGGGTGCTGCCGCCGCAGTGGAGGCAGTCCCACGGCTCCTGGGGGCTGACGATGACTGGCGCGCCTTTGACGAGCCCGCCTTCCACACCACCCTCCCGCTCATGGTCCGGGAAGCACGGCGCCGGAGCCTGGCCCTGCGCCTTCCCGCGAGTGGCCGCATGGTGGACCAGCTGGTGCCCATCATTTTCGAGCAGAAGGTGACGGTGATAGAGGCGAGGCGGGCCTACCGGTACCTGGTGCACCGGTACGGCACACCGGCTCCGCGGGCCGGCGCCTCCACCCCTGCCGGCCTGCTGGTTGCACCCACCGCCGCGCAGTGGCTGCAGATCCCCAGCTGGGAATGGCACAAGGCAGGTGTAGGACCCCAGCGCTCGGCAACGGTCATGCGCGCGCTGCGTTCCGCCGTCGCGCTTGAACGCCTGGCGGCCTTGCCGGCCCATGAGGCCTCGGCGAAGTTGCAGACCATCCCCGGCATCGGCATCTGGACCGCCGCGGAAGTGGTGCAGCGGACGCACGGCTGCCCGGACTCCATTTCCGTGGGTGACTACCATCTGGCCGCTTATGTGGGGGCGGCCTTGACCGGGCGCAGGACCGACGACGCCGGCATGCTCCGGCTGCTGGAACCGTGGACCGGGCAGCGGCAGCGCGTGGTCCGGATGATCCAGAGCACCGGCTTCCGCAAACCCACCTTCGGCCCGCGGATGACCATCCAGGACCACCGCCGGCACTAAGACCCGGCAGAACGTCCCGCCTCGACGGGAATGCGTGGACGGGCACGTCCGGCGGGAGTAGCGTGACGCAAGGAGCCCGTCCCGGAGCCCCGGCACCCGTACCCCTGGAGTCAGCATGATCCACACGGAAAAGCTCACCAAGACCTTCACCGTGAAGAAGGAAAGAGTAGAAGCCGTCAAGGGCGTCAATATCGATGTTGCCCGGGGCGAACTGGTGGCCTTCCTGGGGCCCAACGGCGCGGGAAAGTCCACCACGCTGCGGATGCTCACCACCCTGCTTCGGCCCACCTCCGGCATGGCCACCGTTGCCGGCGTTGACGTCACCGCGGACCCGGCGGGAGTGCGCGCGCGGATCGGGTACATCGGCCAGGGCAACGGCGGAGGGCACAGCTTCCGGGTCATTGACGAGCTGGTGATGCAGGGCCGCTTCTACGGGATGAATTCCGCGGACGCTATGGCCCGCGCGCAGGAGCTGTTGAAATCCCTCGACCTCGCCGACCTCGCCAAACGCACCGTGGTGAAACTGTCCGGCGGCCAGCGGCGCCGGATGGACGTGGCGCTGGGCCTGATGCACTCCCCCCAGCTGTTGTTCCTGGACGAGCCATCCACGGGCATGGACCCGCAGAACCGGGCCAACCTGTGGGAGCACATCATGCGGATGCGCGAGGAGAACGGCACAACCATCGTCCTGACCACGCATTACATGGACGAGGCGGACTCGATGTCAGAGCGGGTGATCGTCATAGACCACGGCCAGATCATCGCTGACGACACCGCATCCCGGCTGAAGGCCAACCTGGCAGGTGACCTGCTTGCGGTGGAGGTCGCCGCGGACGCAGCGCCTGACGTGCGGGGGCTGCTGGGGCGTGCTGCAGCGGGCGGCGAGGTACAGGAAAACCGGCTCGACGGCGTCGTGACGTTCCGGCTCCGCCTGCCGGAGGGTGCCCGCCTCGCACCTGCGCTCCTGAAGGAAATGCACGACGCCGGTGCTCCCGCCCAGTCCCTGGAGCTGAAGCCGCCGACCCTGGACGACGTGTTCCTGGAACTGACCGGCCGCAACCTGAGGGAAGGGGCGAACCGCTGATGACTTCGCTTGCCGCGTCGGAGGTCCGGGAGAAGCCCGGCCTCGGCCGGATCCTCCGCGACACCAAATACGTGTTCTGGCGCGAGATGCTGCTGCCCCTGCGGGACCCGTTCTCGCTGATCTTCTCGCTGATCCAGCCGCTGGTGTTCCTGGGGCTGTTCGGTCCGCTGCTGGGAGCGGCCGTGGGCGCGCCGGCCTTCGGCGGCCAGTCCACCCTCCAGTGGTTCCTCCCCGGAGTGGTGGTGATGATTGCCCTGTTCGGCACGTCCATGACCGGGTCCAACCTGCAGTATGAACTGATGACGGGCTCCTACGAGCGGATCCTGGCCACGCCGCTGTCCAGGTCGTCGCTGATGATCGGCCGGGCCCTGAAGGAGTGGGCGCCGCTGGTGGTCCAGGGGCTGCTGATAGCGCTGGTGTGCATTCCGTTCGGCTTCGTCTTCTACCCCCTGCACGTGCTGATCGGCCTGGTGATCCTGGGGTTTTTCGGGATCGGACTGGGCGCCCTCTCCTACGCCCTGGCGCTCGTGTCGCAGAACAAGGAGTGGATTTTCTGGGGTGTGCAGCAGACACTGCTGTTCCCGCTGATGATCCTCTCCGGCATCATGCTTCCCATCGAAGCCGGGCCGGCCTGGATGAAGACCGCAAGCCTCTTCAACCCCCTGACGTACCTGGTCAACGCCGAACGGGAACTCTTCGCCGGAAGCTTCGGGACGGACACCCTCCTTGGCCTGCTCGCCGCCTCGGCGACAGCCGCCGTCGGACTCGTTGTTGGCGTGAAGGCCATCAATCGGAACATCCGCTGAGTCCGCTGGGCAGTTCTACCCATCCCCTACCGGACTCCCGTGGCATAGGCTTCTGGAAGCTGGAGCCGATATTGGGGGAACATTGGTAGGGATCTACGGTGCGGACGTCACTCAACTGCGCGCCCTGAGCAAGCAGTTGAACGCCTCATCGGCCTTCTTGATGTCCACACGGACTGCGCTGTCACGGGACGTATGCAACTCCACGTTCTGGAAGGGATCCGACGCCGAGCGGTTCCGCAGCGAATGGAACACTATCCACGACGTGTTACTTGCAACGCTTATCCAGGCTCTCGCAGCCGCCGGAAAGGCCGCAGCCCTCCACGCGGACGAGCAGGAGGGAGCCAGCAGCGCCGACGGAGGCGGTGCCTTCGGACAAGTCCGCACCGCCGGTGATGCAGTTACAGGAACGGGACACGTGCCGGGAGCGCTGCCGGACCGTAAGGATTATTCCGTAGCACGCCATCCGGACCGGGGCCAGCCGGACCTGACTCAGCCGGACCTCGACAGGCTAAGGGACATGGTGAGGGACGCAGGGGGAACGCACGATTTCCTCATGGGTAACGACACGGACCTCAACGAACTTCGCGACGCTTTGGCGGACATCACTCCGGCGCAGCTCGACCAGCTTCTGGGTGCGCTATCCGATGACGACTTGCGCTCGCTGTCGGCAGGGGCGGCGTCCGACGGCAAGGGACTTTTTAACGGCGAGGGAACCACCTCCTTCGAGAGGCAGCAGGTTCTGGACCAGCTGTTGTCCAAAGCGTCCCGGGAACAGGTGGACCGTCTCGCCGGACTGATCCCCTGGGCGCAGCCAAATGGCGAAGCGATGGGTGATGCCGCTAAGCCTGGCGGTGCCGATCCCAGAAGCACTAACCAGTGGATGGACCCCCGGCAGCCGGTCATTGGGCGAGAGCCCAGCACAGACGACATCCGGCAGGGCCAGTACGGAGACTGCGTGGTCCTCTCTGCTGCGGGTGCCATGATTAACGCCGATGCCAACTGGGCCCGGGACCACGTCACGGACAACGGCAACGGCACGGTTTCGGTCCTCTTGTTCGACAAAAACGGACAGGAGCAGTGGATTACAGTCACCTCGGACCTGCCGGCAAACGACCACGGTGGACAGTTGGGGGCGCGCGCGGGATTCGGTGGAAACTGGCCGGCGTACATTGAAAAGGCACTGGCCCAGGTCTATACGGAGGATGACAGCCGTGACGGCGTGGCGGAGGGCGGGCCGGCCGACGTTGCCCACCCGCCGGGAAACTACCGGGCGATCGAAGGGAACTGGGGCCCGGACGCGTTCCGATACATGGCAGGACCGGACGTTGACTTGACCACTGATACTGGTGTTCTTTGGGATGCCGCGAAGGAAGGGCGGCCGGCGCTGGTGACCACTCTTGGCGACAAGCCGGAGGAGGCGCCCAATGGTTACTATGCCGGTCACGCTTATTTTGTTACCGGCCTGGACTCCGCCGGAAATTTGCTGTTACAGAACCCGTGGGGTTCGCACTATCCGGTCCTGACGGTGACGCCGCAGGAGTTTGCAGACAAGTACGAAAACGCGACGGTGATGAAATGACGTCACATGGGCACAGGTTTCGCCTGCTTAACGCCCTTGCTTTCGTGACACTGGGTGCAGCCGGCTGCGCTGCCGGGACATCCACAGAACCGCAGGTTGCTACCTCACAGGAGAAAACCATGACTGCCAGTTGCACTAAATCCGGCGCCTACCGAATTGTGTTGTCAGTACACGGATCAACGCCCCTGCTCCCACTCTCGCCCCAGGGCGAGGAGTTCACGCCCCGGGTGGGACTGGCCGGTACCAAGGCCAAGGCGAGCACACCCACCGCCGATCTGTCGCTGGCAGCAGATGCTCCTGATCCTGCTCCGGTCTACTTTAACGGCCTGCAGCTCGGCTTCGAGGCTTCCCACAACGGCTACACCATCAAGATCACTTCCATCTGTGACGGCGAAGTGCTCTTCGACGTGGTGCAGCAGCCGGAGTAGTCAGAGCCCCAGCCGGGCCACGGCTTCCTCGCGCATCTCCACCTTGCGGACCTTTCCGGAAACCGTCATCGGGAAGCTGTCCCACACCTCGACGTAGCGCGGGATCTTGTAATGCGCCAGGTGCCCGCGGCAGAACCCGGCAACGGCACAGGAGTCCAGGGGCGGTGCCCCGGGTTTGAGGATGATGCAGGCCATCAGCTCCTCGCCGTACTTTTCGTCCGGGACACCGATCACCTGCACGTCCTGGATGGCCGGGTGGGTATAGAGAAACTCCTCGATTTCCCGCGGGTAGATGTTCTCACCGCCGCGGATCACCATGTCCTTGATCCGGCCCTCGATGATCACAAATCCTTCATCGTCCATCCGGGCCAGGTCTCCGGTGTGCATCCAGCCGTCCGCGTCGATCGCTTGGGCGGTCTTCTCCGGCTGGTTCCAGTACCCGGCCATGACCGCATAACCGCGGGAGAGCAGTTCACCGATCTGCCCGCGTCCCAGGACCTCACCGGAGGCAGGATCCACGATCTTGTTCTCCAGGTGCGGCATGGTCCGGCCCACCGTCTCCGTCCGGTGCTGCAGCGTGTCCCCCTGCCGCGTCATCGTGGAAACCGGCGACGTTTCGGTCATGCCGTAGCAGATGGCCACATCCTTCATGTTCATGTCGGAAATGACCCGGTTCATCACTTCGATGGGGCACAGCGAGCCCGCCATGACGCCGGTGCGGAGGGTGGACAGGTCGTATGAGGCGAAGTCCGGGAGGGCGAGCTCGGCGATGAACATGGTGGGCACGCCGTACAGGGACGTCCCGCCGAAGTCCTGAACCGCCTCCAGTGCCGCCGCTGGCGAAAACCCCCGCCCGGGAATAATGGTGGCCGCACCATGGCTCAGCGCGTTCAGATTCCCGATCACCATGCCGAAGCAGTGGTAGAACGGCACCGGGATCACTACCCGGTCATGCTCGGTGTAGCCCAGCAGTTCCCCGATGGCGTAGCCGTTGTTCAGGATGTTGTGGTGGGTCAGGGTGGCGCCCTTCGGGAAGCCTGTGGTGCCGGAGGTGTACTGCAGGTTGATGGGGTCGTTCGGGCTCAGTTCCGCCATCCGGGCCTTAAGTAGGGAATGCCCGACGCCGTCCGCCCTCTTCAGCAGTTCGGCGTACGTCAGTTCCGCGTCAGTGAGTGGTGTCGCGCCGTCGTCGCGCCCGTCGCCTCCTGGCCCCGGGAGAAACACGAGTTCGCGCAGCCCGGGGCATTCGGCAAGCACATGGCGGGCCATGCCCACGTAGTCGCTGTTCCGGTCCGACGGCGCCGTCACCAGCATCCGCATGCCGTTCTGCTTCACCACGAACTCGAGCTCATGGCTGCGGTAGGCGGGGTTGACGTTCACCAGGATGGCGCCGGCCTTGGCAGTGGCATACTGCAGCAGCGTCCACTCGGCGCAGTTGGGGCTCCAGATTCCCACCCGGTCCCCTTTGGCGATGCCCACGGCGAGGAGCGCACGGGCCAGCCGGTCGACGTCGTCGTTCATCTTGGCGTAGCTCCAGCGCCGGGCGTCCGCACCCGGCACCGGCCCCGCCTCGATGAGGGCGTCGTGGTACGGAAACCGTGCCAGTGTCCCCGGCTGTATAAGCACGCATGGTGGCACGCTACCAACACGTCCCCGGCAAAAGAAGCATTCAGGCTGGCCCGGCGCAACAGAACCTGGGCAGGGGCAGGAGGCCGGTATTGTGAAATCCATGAGTGCACCCATCGACCTGCAGGCAACGTTCATCCCCAACGACGGCGAGTTTTTCCGCGTGAAGCTCGCCCTGGAAATCGCCATCGACGAGGTGGTGAACGAGCCGGGCTGCATCCGCTACGAACTGACGGAAGCCACCGAGGAGAAGCTGGTCCTGACCGAGCAGTGGGCCTCCGAAGAGGATCTGGACAAGCACTCCAAGGGCATCGCCGTGCAGGACCTGAACGAATCGTTGAGCGCACTGCTCGCCGAGCCGGTCAAGGTGGAACGTATCTAGCCTGGCTTAACCCAAAGCGGGACCTCCCCTGTGGGAGGTCCCGCATTTGTTTATGTCAGGAGAGATCAGGCGTCCGGGATCTGGGAGCCGTCCTGCGGCCCGGCCGGCTTGCTGGCGGCTGCGGCGTCTTCCCGCTGGCGTGCCACGTGGGCGTGGACTTCTTCCATGTCCAGAGCCTTCACGGCGTCCACCACCTGTTCGAGCTGCTGGGCGTTCAGCGCGCCGGGCTGCGAGAACACCAGCACCTTTTCGCGGAATGCCATCAGCGTGGGGATGGACGAGATGCCGGCCTCGGCGGCGAGCTGCTGCTCAGCCTCCGTGTCCACCTTGGTGAAGAGGACATCCGGGTGCTTCTCGGAGACAGCCGAGTAGGTGGGGCCAAACTGCTTGCAGGGACCGCACCATTCAGCCCAGAAATCGACCAGGACAATGTCATTGCCTTCGATGGTTGATGCGAACTGTTCACCGGTGATGTCAAGGGTAGCCATGAGTCAACGGTACGCGGGACGCCCCGTGATTGTCGCGGCTGTTCGCTGCCCGCGTCATCGGGAATAACCCGCGCCGCCTCGTATACAGGGCGTAGTAACCCGTCAGGCGTTGCTCCCCCAAGCGTGCGGCGCCGGCGTCCGGCTGCCCGGCAAAGCACTCGCAGCCCGCCACTCGTGGATCCATTCCGGCAGCACCAGATCCAGAGGAGGCTCGCCGAACTCCTGAAGAATTTCCTCCTGGCTGACCGGCCCTGCCTTGGTGACCAGGCGGGTGGCGATGTAGGCACGCGCGTAAATTTCGCCGTCGGACACCATCCGCTGTTCGAAGTAGATGGCTTTGGCGTCCAGCCCGATGATGCGGGTCTCAATGGTGTACTGCTGCCACAGCTGCAGTGACTTACGGAAGGCGATGGTTTCAGCGGACACCACCGGGCCCCAGCCGCGCCGACGCATCCGCTTCCACACCCCGCTGCGCACCATGAGGTCGAAACGGCCCAGGTCCATCAGCGACAGGTACATGCCGTTGTTGACGTGCACGGCGATATCGATGTCCGTGGGCAGGACGCGCAGGGGAAGCGATGAGCTGTCCCAGACAGTCAGCGGCTGCCGCCGGGCGGAACGGAACAGCATCAGAAGGGTTCTCAAAAGCAGGTGCATCCCCCAATGCTACCCGCCGGTAACATTGCCCGGCAGGCGGCAGGTCCGCCCGCGTAGGATTTCCTGCATGACGCAACAACGCTACCGGGACCTGGCGGACTGGCCGCTCACGGTCACTGCGCTCGTCTTCCTGGGTGCCTATGCGTGGCAGGTGATCGGCCGCGTCGAAGGCAGCGCGGCACTGTGGCTTGAGGGCGTGATGTGGGTGACGTGGGGCATCTTTGCTGTGGACTACGCAGCCAACCTTTGGCTCTCAACCGACCGCTGGGACTGGTTCGTCCGCAACCTGCACGAGCTGCTCATCGTGGCCCTGCCGCTGCTCCGCCCGCTGCGGCTCCTGCGGCTGGTGACGCTGCTGTCCGTGCTGCACCGGACACTGGGCGATACGCTCCGGGGCCGCGTGGTCACCTATGTGGCCGGTTCCGCGGCGATGCTGGTGTTCGTGGGGGCACTCGCCGTCCTGGACGTGGAGCAGTCAGCGCCGGACGCGAAGATCGTGACTTTCGGTGATGCGCTGTGGTGGGCCATGACCACCATCACCACTGTTGGCTACGGGGATATGTATCCGGTGACACCCATCGGCCGGATGGTCGCCGCCGCGCTCATGATGAGCGGCATCGCCGTCCTGGGTGTGGTTACGGCATCCATCGCGTCGTGGCTGGTTCAAAGGGTGGAGGACACCGCCGAGACCACCGCCGACGCCATGGAGGAACCGATCCGGGAGGAAGTGGCAGATCTCGTGGCCGAAATTACCTCGCTTCGCCGGGAAATTGCAGAGCTTAAGGAACAGCGCGCACTGTAGCCCGCTTCCTTGCCGGACCAGCTCCGGGGGGCAGGTATGTGCGCCCTGCGTGCGTGAGTAGCAGCTGCGGCGCCACCAAGTACCGGCTTAAAAAATTCGGGTAATTCCTACTGGTGCCGTGCCCCAGGCCCGCTTCCTAGACTCGGGACTCCTAGGACCGAACACGCACTGGCGGGTCCCCCGGGTTGGCTTCCGGAGGTTCCGCTCACTCGCGGAGCCTCCGTATTTCTGGGTATGCGGATGCCTCCATCCCGCGCTGCCTGCGCGGCCCCGGCATCTGCCTGGGCTGCCGGCACGCTGCATCTCGCTCCGTCCTGCCGGCCCGCTTTCGCGCCCGGCCGGACCGACCCCGGATGGGCCACCCATGAACGAGCCTTACCTCACTACACCTGAAGCCGAGAGTAGAAGCTTCGCCACTGACGAACCCCGTACCGACCTGACCACGGGCCGGCCGGCCATCAGCAACAGGCTGTGGGCCGGAATGGCCACCGCCGCCGTCGTAGCAGCGGTAGGCGTGGGAGCCTTGGCAGCGCCGTCGGCTTCCCTGAACCAGGGCTCGGTCAGCCAGGGCGCGACGGCGGCTGGCCAGGTTGCCGGCGCCGCGGCACCTGCCGGCGACGGCACCACCGTCGAGGCCGGGGGCAGTGCGGCTCCCGGGCAGCAGCCTGCCGCCGTCCCGGCAGCAGAAGCTCCGGCGGCAGTTGCCCCTGCGGCTTCGGAACCGGCACCCGTGGAACCCGCACCGGCTCCGCCGGCCCCCGCCCCTGAACCGGCACCGGCCGGCGACCCGAACCTCTACACCGTGGTTCCCGGCGACACTGTGGGGGCCATCGCGGGCAGGCACGGCGTGGACATGAACGCTATGCTCGCCGCCAACGGCCTCAGCCCCTACAGCGTGATCGTGCCGGGCCAGACCCTTGTGCTGACCGGACCGGCAGTGGCAGCGCCCGCCCCGGCAGCTGCACCGGTGTCCGCGCCGGCTCAGGCCGCGGTTCCGGCTCCGGCACCCGCTCCGGCCCCCGCCGTTGTTCCGGCTGCTCCCGCCGTGCGGACCATTTATGTTGCGGGCGCCGGCGGGCAGGAAATGGTGGACGCCTGCATCGGCCCGATCCACTACACCCCGGGCGACGGATATTCGCTGTTCATCACCGAGCATGATTTCTGCGGCGGCTGGGCACGGTTCTCCGGGATCGGGGTAGGGGAAACGGTAAGCATCCCCGGCTACGGAACCTACACGGCAACGGCCCGCGGACAGGTTCCCAACCCGGGCACCACCAACGACGTACTCAACGTATTCGGTGGGTTCCCCCGCGCCATTCTGCAGACCTGCATTCCGGGCACCAGCCAGATGCTCCTGATTGCGCTGAACTGATCCCCCGCCTGCTTGCGGGGTGTTAAAGCTTGTCCGCGGGTCCGAACCTGGTAGGACGGGATCCGCGGACAAGGCCACGTGGTTGCGCTGCCGTAGTGGCGCTACACCCGATGGCGTTCTGAAATATGCTCCACCAGTTCGCCCACACGCTGCTCCGAGTAGTTGCGTGCGATGTCACCCTGGCTGATGATGCCCACCAGCTTGTGGTCGGCGATCACGGGAAGCCGCCGGACCTGGTGCTTTTCCATCATCTCGATGGCAGCGTCCACGTTGGCGTCGGCATCAATCCAGTGGGGGCGCCCGGCGGCGAGGTCCCGGGCCATCATCTGGCCGGGATCGCGGCCGGCGGCAACGCACTTGAGAACGATGTCGCGGTCGGTGATCATGCCCTTCAACTTGCCGTCATCACCACAGATCGGCAGTGATCCGCAGTCCAGGTCCATCATCATCCGGGCTGCATCCACCAGGGACTGGTTTTCCTTAATACATCGTGCATCCGTGGTCATGAATTCACGTACAGCACTCATTGAATCCTCCTTTATCGATGGATGTATCGACGCAGGGCATCGGGGCGCGTGCGCCGATAACTGCCAGACTACGCCCGGGCCGGTATGGTGTCGACGGCGATTTCGGCGCCCCATGTCCCCCTGAGAATTCTCCCCGCCTGATGGACTACTCCCCCTGAAACGCCGCGGGGAATAGTCCATCAGGCAGGGAAAACTGACTGTTGGCTGGCCACGGAGCCGGGGGTAGCCAATGAAGCGGGGCGGCCCGGCCGGCAACAATGCCGGGATACGAAAAAACCTCCGGAACCATCAGGTTCCGGAGGCTTTCCTTGGGTGGCAGATGAGGGATTCGAACCCCCGTAGGCGTTGCCAGCTGATTTACAGTCAGCCCCCTTTGGCCGCTCGGGTAATCTGCCGAACTTCACAAGAAGCTACCCTCGGCTGCAGTCTTTGGAACGTCCGTTTCCGGGCCGTTCCGCTTCCAGTAACCGCGGGCAAGACAACTTTACAGAACTTCCGCCGAAGAATCGAATCGAGTCCCGGGCGGGAGCAAAATCCCCGGAATCACGCGTAAATGTAGCCCGTCAGGCCTCGCTCAAAATCCTCCCGGCCAGCTTCGCCTCGAACCTCAGGGCCTGTTCCTCGGTGATTTGGTTCAACTGGACGGCCCGGAGCAGGTCTGCGTGCACACCTTCCAAGCGGGAGGACGCGTCCGCCACGGGACTGAAAATGATGGAGGCAGCAACTGCGGCTGCGGCCACCGATGTTGCCGCCGTTGCCACCGCCCCGGCCGCAGCGGTGGTGGTTTTCGAGACATAACTGACGGCTTTGCGGTGCATGGCGTTCCCTTCGAGCAACAATCCAACACGTACAACTCTCCCCAGCACTCCTTCGTTCCCTCCGTGCGTCCGCTGAGAGGGAACTGTGAATTCCTCCACTCCACCGGGTGGGCATCCGTATTAGGCTTGAACGCAGTGATCCATGCCCTGTCCGCGCACAGGGCTCCCACCAGCGAAGGAGAGTCATGGCAGGCGAGTCAACGTTCGACGTCGTAAGCAAAGTAGACAAGCAGGAAGTGGCCAACGCACTGAACCAGGCGCAGAAGGAACTGGCGCAGCGCTACGACTTCAAGGGCGTAGGCGCCGAGGTGGACTTCAGCGGCGAAAAGATCCTGATGAAGGCCAACTCCGAGGAACGCGTCCTGGCCGTCCTGGACGTCCTGCAGTCCAAGCTGATCCGCCGGGGCATCTCGCTGAAGTCCCTGGACACCGGGGAGCCCTACGCCTCCGGCAAGGAATTCCGGCTGGAAGCCTCCATCAAGGAGGGCATCGCCCAGGACCTGGCCAAAAAAATCAACAAGCTCATCCGCGACGAAGCCCCCAAGTCCGTGAAGTCCCAGATCCAGGGCGACGAGCTGCGGGTGACGTCCAAGTCCCGCGATGACCTGCAGGCCACCATGGCGCTACTGAAGGACTTCGAGGAAGCCGACCTGCAGTTCGTGAACTTCCGCAGCTAACGGCACGGCGCCGTCGTCCTTCGAGGCGCAAAAAAACTGCCGCTGCACAAAGAGGCCGGCGCACCCGGAATATCGGTGGCGCCGGCCTCTTTGCATGTCGAATAAGAGTCTCCGCACCACGCCGGGCCTCACTGGCGCTTAAGGCACGACGGCGGCACGCGCCTATCGCAGTGGCCCGCCGGCCATGCGCTCAAGGCGGGCGATCCTGTCCCGCATGGGCGGATGCGTGGCGAACAGCTTGTTCATCGCGCCGCCGCGGAACGGGTTGGCGATCATCAGGTGGGACGCGTTGACCAGCCGCTGGTCCTGCGGCAGCGGCGCGATACCCACGCCGCGCTCGATCTTGGCCAGGGCTGAGGCAAGCGCCAGCGGATCTCCGGTCAGCTGCGAGCCGTCCTCGTCGGCGTCGTACTCCCTGGTGCGGGAAATCGCCATCTGGATCAGGGACGCCGCGAAGGGTGCCAGCAGGGCCATGGCCAGCATGGCGAGCGGGTTGGTGTTTCGGCGGTCGCTGCCACCGAAGAACAGCAGCATCTGGCCCACCGAGGTGATGACGCCGGCGACGGCGGCCGCCACCGACGAGGTGAGGATGTCCCGGTTGTAGACGTGCATGAGCTCGTGGCCCAGCACGCCGCGCAGCTCCCGCGCGTTCAGGAGCTGCAGGATCCCCTCCGT
This sequence comes from Arthrobacter sp. Cr_A7, assembly GCF_029222765.1. Taxonomy (NCBI): domain Bacteria; kingdom Bacillati; phylum Actinomycetota; class Actinomycetes; order Micrococcales; family Micrococcaceae; genus Arthrobacter; species Arthrobacter sp. Cr_A7. The sequence goes on from NZ_JARHXQ010000215.1 coordinate 18,860, forward strand.
GCAGCAGACGGCGGCGTTGCGGGGATTGCGCCCTGTGGCGAAGGCGTTCGGGTTCATGGTGGGTGAAAGGTAGATCCGCGGCATGGGCTGGTTGACGCGGACCGACAGCTCCCGGACTATTTGGTACAGCTGCGGCGCCTGGGCCTCTGTGACGGGATAGGCCTGCATGGACCGGATGGCGATCTTGTCACTGTTCCAGTAGCCGTAGGCGGTGGTGGCCACGCCGACCAGCGCCATGATCCAGATGGGCGCGGAGCTGCGCGTGCCTGCACCTATCAATGCGCCCAGCCCCAGCAGGACCGCCCACAAAACGCCGAACAGCGCCGCTGTCTTCAGTCCGTTGTAGTGCTTGTGCACGTCTCCTCCTTGCTCACTATGGGAACGGCTTTCCATGCAACACGGTTCCATTACGGCGTTTACTGGCGGGAAATTCCGAGGTTAGCCAACCCTTATTGTGAGATATTCATAATAAGTGCTTCAATGGAGCCATGACGGAGCACACAGGCGGCCACGAGGACTGGGCTGGTGCCCTGCGCGCTCACGGCCGCCGGGTGACCAAGCAGCGGCTCGCCGTGCTGGCCGCCGTGGAACGCCACCCCCACTCCCCCGCGGAAAGCATCCTTGCTGCGGCGCGCGCCGAGCTGCCCGAGCTGACGGCCCAGTCCGTGTACGTGGTGCTGGGCGACCTGACGGACCTACACATGCTGCGCAGGTTCGAGCCGCCGCACTCCCCGGCCCTGTACGAAACCCGGGTGGGCGACAACCACCACCACGCCATCTGCATCAGCTGCGGCCGGGTGGAGGACGTGGACTGCGCGGTGGGCCATGCCCCCTGCCTCACGCCCCACTGGGATGAGAACGCCAAGCCGATGACCATCCAGATCGCCGATGTCATGTACCAGGGCATCTGCCAGGACTGCCAGCAGTCCCAACAACTTCCTTCCAATCGCCCCTCGCAAGAAATAGAGAAATAGGAGAACAATGACTGCCATTTCGACAACCCAGTCAGGTGCCCCCGTCACGTCCGACGCCCACTCGAAGTCAGTTGGTGCCGACGGTGCCATCATCCTGACCGACCACTACCTGGTGGAAAAGCTCGCCCAGTTCAACCGCGAGCGGGTTCCGGAGCGCGTAGTGCACGCCAAGGGCGGCGGCGCATTCGGCACGTTCAAGACCACCGAGGACATCTCGGCCTACACCAAGGCAGCCTTCCTGCAGCCCGGCGTCGAGACCGAGATGCTCATCCGCTTCTCCTCCGTCGCCGGCGAGAACGGCTCCCCGGACACCTGGCGCGACCCCCGCGGTTTCGCCGTGAAGTTCTACACCTCCGAGGGCAACTACGACCTCGTGGGCAACAACACCCCCGTCTTCTTCATCCGCGACGGCATCAAGTTCCCGGACTTCATCCACTCCCAGAAGCGCCTCCCGGGCACCCACCTGCGCGACGCCGACATGCAGTGGGACTTCTGGACCCTGTCCCCCGAGTCCGCACACCAGGTCACCTGGCTGATGGGTGACCGCGGCCTGCCCGCCTCCTGGCGTGAAATGCAGGGCTACGGCTCGCACACCTACCAGTGGATCAACGCCGCAGGCGAACGCTTCTGGGTCAAGTACCACTTCAAGTCCAACCAGGGCGTGAACTCCATGACCGGCGAGCAGGCCGAAGCCCTGGCCGGCTCGGACGCGGACTTCTACATCCGCGACCTGTCCGAAAACATCGAAGCCGGCAACTTCCCGTCCTGGGACCTGCACGTCCAGGTCATGCCCTACGAGGACGCCAAGACCTACCGCTTCAACCCGTTCGACCTCACCAAGGTGTGGCCGCACGCTGACTACCCGCTGATCAAGGTGGGCACCATGGAGCTGAACCGGAACCCGGAGAACTACTTCGCGCAGATCGAGCAGGCCACCTTCGCGCCGTCGAACTTCGTGCCCGGCATCGCCGCGTCCCCGGACAAGATGCTGCAGGCCCGCATCTTCTCCTACGCCGACGCGCACCGCTACCGCGTGGGCACCAACCACGCCCAGATCCCGGTGAACCAGCCCAAGAACCAGGTCAACAACTACAGCCAGGACGGCGCCGGACGTTACCTGTTCAACGCCCCCTCGGTTCCGGTCTACGCCCCGAACACCTTCGGCGGCCCGGCTGCCCTTGAGCCGCAGAACCCGGCCGGCGGCTGGGAGAACGACGGCGAACTGACCCTCGCCGCGCACTCCCTCCACGCCGAGGACAGCGACTTCGTCCAGGCCGGCACGCTGTACCGCGAGGTCTACGACGACGCAGCCAAGGCCCGCTTCCTGGACACCATCACCGGTGCCGTGGGCGGCGTCATGCGCTCCGACATCAAGGAACGCGCCATCCAGTACTGGACCAACGTTGACGCCGAACTCGGCGCCAAGCTCCGCGCCAACCTCGGCGCAGCACCCCTCTCCGACGCTGAGGCAGCCAACAAGATCGGCTGATTCCGCCCGGGTTTGCACCTGAAACCACCCCGCCACGGCTGCCGTGGCGGGGTGGTTTTTTGCGCTTTCCACATAGCCGACTACGCCGTAGCCGCGGCCAAGCGCGCTCCCTAGGATCGCTGTATGACAACTTTCCAGGGCATACCCTCCGGTGCTTTCGGGTTCTATGCCGAGCTGCAGGACAACAACAACCGGGAGTGGTGGCTGGAGCATAAGGACAGCTACCAGTCGCTGGTCCGGGATCCGCTCGCGTCGCTCCTCGAAGAGCTCGAACCCCGGTTCGGGCCAGGAAAAATCTTCCGCCCCAACAGGGATATCCGCTTTTCACTCGACAAGTCCCCTTACAAGACCGCACAGGGCGCGTTTGCCTCAAGCCAGGAGGGCGTGGGGTACTACCTTCAGATCAGCGCGGAGGGCCTGCTGGTGGGCGGAGGCTACCACTCCCATTCGCCGGCACAGCTGGCAAGGTACCGGAACTCGGTTGACGCCTCGGGCACCGGGGAGTCGCTGCGGCATATTGTGGAGGCCGTGACTGCCGCCGGGTTTGCCGTGGAGGGCGAGAAGCTCAAGACCGTGCCGCGCGGCTACGCCAGCGACCATCCGCGGGCCGAACTCCTCAAACACAAATCGCTGGCGGCAAGCGTTGATCTGGGCCAGCCCGAATGGCTGGAGAGCCCCGCCGCTGTCCCGGAAATCGCCAGGCTTTGGGAGGAGCTGCGCCCGCTGGTGGACTGGGTCACCCGGCACGCAGCCCCATGATACTGCCGGCAGCAGGCCGGACCGGGCTGCCTGGTATTCAGGCGTCCTGGACGGCGGCCAGGCGGGTTTCGAGGTTGTTGAAGAACACGGTCAGCATCAGTTCGAAGGCTTTGGTGGCCGCCTCCGGTTCATTCATGACCACGAAGTCGAACTGCAGCCCGTAGAAGGTGGAGGTGAAAAGCCGTGCGTCGGTATCCGCATGTGCTTCCGGGATCCCCTGGACCATCAGCCAGTCGCGGGTCTTGTGGTGAAGCATCCGGAAATGCTCCTGGGACGTTCCGCGCGGCTCGGCGGCGACAATGTCCTGGGCAGTGGCCTCGAATTCCAGCCGCGTCAGGTGCCGGTTCCGCTGAGCCATGGTCCACTGCCAGGAATCCAGCAGGAACTCCCGCCAGGCGGCGCGGTCGATGTCGCGGACATCGGTGTTTCGCATGCGGTCCAGCCGGGATTCGATCGAGACCACAATGTCATTGATCAGCTGGTCGCGGCTGCCGAAGTGGTACACCAGCACGTAGGCGCTCATGCCCAGCCCCTCCGCAAGGCTGCGGAACGTCAGCTCCGCCAGCGTCTTATCCATCAGGTAATCCAGGATGGCGCCCAACAGCTCGGCTTTTCGTTCGGGTCGTGTGGGTCGTGCCATGAATCCATCCTAGGGATAACCCAGCGGTGGATTGCGCCCCTACACCGGCTGCAGCTCCACATTGTAGGAGCATATCCGGGTGATCAGTCCGTCGGAGAAGTCGTAGATATCGCAGGACGCCACTGTACTGAGGCTGCCGTCCTGGGCGAGGTACCGGGCAATGCTGTCGATAACCACGCATTCGGCGGCAACAACTGCCCGGAGCCGGTCGAACGTGGTATCAACGTCCGTAAGTTCTTCGCCAAGGGCAGTGCATGCTTCCGTAACGGCCTTCTTGCCGGTCAGATCCTCACCTCCCACCACTTCCCATACGACGTCGTCGAGGAGGTACGGGAAGGCCACCTCAAATCTGTGGCTCGAAAACGCGCGGGCTATCTCTTCAATGGACAACTGCATGCTGCCTGCCTTCCCTGTGACCAGCCCCCGCGGCCGGGAGGCCTCTGGTTCATTAGAACTCCAAAAGCGGATCGCCGGCCATAATATGCAGTACCAGGAACAACGAAACCGCCCGCCGGTCCGGGAACCAGCGGGCGGCTTCGACGCCAGGCAACAACGTCTGCGGCCGGAACGCGACGGTCAGGCGCGGGTGAACTCGTCCTCGTCGTCGCGCTCGGAGGCGGCAGCGGTTGAACCGCCCGCAGCAGGGCCGTTGACCGCGGTGCTGGCAGCGCTGAAGCGCTCGTTCAGGCGCGAGTGGCGCTGGCCGTAAGCGAAGTAGATCGCCAGGCCGATGATCAGCCAGATGGCAAAGAAGATCCAGGTCTCCACGGCCAGGTTGGTCATCAGGTAGAGGCACAGCAGGGCGGACACAACCGGCAGGACCTTGCCGAACGGGACGCGGAAGGCGGGCTTCAGGTCCGGGCGCTTCTTGCGCAGCACCAGAATGCCCAGGCTGACCACAACGAAGGCGGACAGCGTGCCGATGTTGATCATTTCCTCGAGCAGGTCCACGTTGGTCAGGCCTGCCACGAGAGCTACCGCGGCGCCGCAGATGATCTGGAGGCGGACCGGCGTCGAACGCTTCTCGCTGGTCTTGGACAGTGCCCGGGGCAGGAGGCCGTCGCGGCTCATGGCCAGGACCACGCGGGACAGGCCCATCAGCAGGACCATGATCACGGTGGTCAGGCCCACCAGGGAGCCGAACGCGATAATCTTCGCGGCGGACGTGTCGCCGACGGCTTCGAAGGCCGTGGTGAGTGTCGGGTTCTCGGCCTCGGCCAGCTGGGTGTAGGACACCATGCCGGTGAGGGCCAGCGAAACCAGGATGTACAGCAGGGTGACCAGGGCGAGGCCGCCGAAGATGCCGCGCGGAAGGGTCTTCTGCGGGTTCTTCACTTCCTCCGCGGAGGTGGCGACCACGTCGAAGCCGATGAAGGCGAAGAACACCAGCGCGGCACCTGCGAAGATGCCCAGGGTGCCGTACTGGGCGGGGGCCGCGCCGGTGAGGAAGCCGAAGAAGGACTGCTTCAGGACGTCAGCGGCGCCGGTGCCGCCGGTGGGCTCGGCTGCGGGGATGAACGGCGCGTAGTTTTCGAACTTGACGTAGGTGAAGCCCACCACGATCACAAAGAGGACAACGCCGATCTTGATCAGGGTGAAGATGTTGCCTACCCGGGCGGACAGTTTGGTGCCGAGCACCAGCAGCACGGTGAAGACGGCAACAATCAGGAACGCGCCCCAGTAGAGGTCAACGCCGCCCAGCGAGACGGCCGGCGGAATGTCCGCGCCCATCAGCGCGAAGACCTTGCTGAGGTAGATGCCCCAGTACTTGGCGATGACGGCCGCGGCGGTGAAGAGCTCCAGGATCAAGTTCCAGCCGATGATCCAGGCAAGGAGCTCACCCATGGTGGCGTAGGTGAAGACGTAGGCGGAGCCGGCCACCGGGATGGCGGTGGCGAACTCGGCGTAGCACATGATGGCCAGGGCGCAGGTGATGGCGGCGATGGCAAAGGACAGGGTCACGGCCGGGCCGGAGAAGTTGGCGGCAGCCTTGGCACCCACGGAAAAGATGCCGGCGCCGACAGCAACGGCGACGCCCATGATCATGAGGTCCCAGGTGCTGAGGGAGCGCTTGAGCTTGCGTCCGGGTTCATCGGCGTCAGCAATCGACTGCTCGATGGATTTGGTCCGGAGAAGGTTCATTGGGGATCACAATCCTGATTTGTGAAGGAAACGGACCTATCCACGATAGTGTCCATCCACTGGACGGCCCCAATTGTTCCGAATGGTGAGACAGCACTTCTGCCAAACTTTATTCTGCATCAAGCGCTTGAGGCCCTCCGAATGGAGGGCCCCAAGGGCTACTTATCCGAACGGGTTAGGCCGGCCAATCCATCAGGGTGGACCGGATCAGGAAGCGCTTGCCCTCCGGCGCTTCCACCGAAAAGCCGCTCCCCCGCCCGGGAACCACATCAACGGTCAGGTGGGTGTGGCTCCAATAGTTGAACTGCTCCCGGGACATCCAGAACTCCAGCGGTTGCGGTTCCGGCCCATCCGAGAGATCGAACAACCCCAGGAGGACGTCCGAATCACCGGTCAGGAAGTCCCCCACCGGATAGCACATGGGCGAGGATCCGTCGCAGCAGCCGCCGGACTGGTGGAACATCAGCGGCCCGTGCCGGACCCACAGCGAGCGCAGCAACTCCACGGCCGGCGGCGTGAGCGCCACCCGGGAAAAGTCCTCCCCGGGCAGCGTCACTGCAGCATCGAGGCTGTCCAGGGCCATCAGAACCTCAGGACCACGCGGCCGTCGATCTTGGCGTGCTTCATCTCGTCGAACACGGCGTTGACCTCCGAAAGCTCCCGCACGGATACCGTCGGGTGGATTTTCCCCTGGGCGTAGAAGTCCAGCGCCTCCTCCAGGTCCTGGCGCGTGCCCACGATCGAGCCGCGGACGGTCAGGCCCTTGAGCACAATCTCGAAGATCGGCGCCGGAAAGTCGCCCGGCGGCAGCCCATTGAACACAATCGTCCCGCCACGGCGGGCCATGCCGATCGCCTGTCCAAAAGCTGACGGGTGCACTGCGGTGACCAAGACTCCATGGCAACCTCCGGTTTCACGCTGGATCACTTCCACAGGGTCTTCGTGCAGGGCGTTGACGGTCAGTTCCGCACCGTGCGCCTTGGCCAGGGCGAGCTTGTCGTCGGCAATGTCCACGGCCGCGACCCTCAGCCCCATGGCCACGGCGTACTGCACGGCGATGTGCCCCAGCCCGCCGATACCCGAGATGGTGACCCACTGGCCCGGCTTGGCTTCGGTCATCTTCAGGCCCTTGTAGACGGTGACGCCGGCACAGAGCACCGGCGCCACCTCGACGGGGTCGGATCCCGCCGGAATGCGGGCGGCAAAGCGGGTATCGACGAGCATGTACTCGCCGAAGGACCCGTCCACGCTGTAGCCGCCGTTTTTCTGGACCTCGCACAGGGTTTCCCAGCCGGTGCGGCAGTACTGGCAGTCACCGCAGGCGGACCAGAGCCAGGCGTTGCCCACCAGGTCGCCCACCGCGAGGTCGGTGACGCCCTCGCCCAGTGCCACCACTTCGCCCACGCCCTCGTGGCCGGGAACGAAGGGCGGTGTGGGTTTGACCGGCCAGTCGCCCTCGGCGGCGTGGAGGTCGGTGTGGCAAACGCCGGTGGTGAACACCTTGACCAGGGCTTCCCCCGGGCCGGGGGTTGGGATGGGGAGGTCCTGGACCTGGAGCTCCGTGCCGAACCTGTTTACTACTGCTGCTTGCATTGTCGTCGTCATTGGCGAAAATCCTTGCGTCGTTGTAGCGATGGTGTGCGAAGGCTTAGAAGAAGCCCAGCTTGTTTTCGTTGTAGCTGACCAGGAGGTTCTTGGTCTGCTGGTAGTGGTCCAGCATCATCGAGTGGTTTTCCCGTCCGATGCCTGAGGACTTGTAGCCGCCGAACGCGGCACCCGCCGGGTAGGCGTGGTAGTTGTTGACCCAGACGCGGCCTGCCTGGATTTCGCGCCCGGCACGGTACGCAATGTTGCCGTTGCGGGACCAGACGCCGGCGCCCAGGCCGTACAGGGTGTCATTGGCGATGCCCATGGCGTCGTTGTAGTCGCTGAACTTTGTCACCGACACCACCGGGCCGAAGATCTCCTCCTGGAAGATCCGCATCTTGTTGTGCCCCTCGAAAACGGTGGGCTGGACGTAGTAGCCGCCGGCCAGGTCGCCGGGCAGCTCTGCCCGTCCGCCGCCGATGAGGACCTTGGCGCCCTCCTGCTTTCCGATGTCGATGTAGGACAGGATCTTCTCGAGCTGGTCGTTGGAGGCCTGGGCGCCCACTTGGGTTTCCGTGTCCAGCGGGTTTCCCTGGACCATTTTCGCTACGCGGGCCACGGCGTCGGCCATGAAGGAGTCGTAGATGTCTTCCTGCACGAGGGCGCGGGACGGGCAGGTGCAGACCTCGCCCTGGTTGAAGGCGAACAGCGCGAAGCCCTCCTGTGCTTTGTCGTAGAACGCGTCAGAGGTGTCTGCTGCGACATCGTTGAAGAAGATGTTGGGGCTCTTGCCGCCCAGTTCCAGGGTGACGGGGATGAGGTTCTGGCTGGCGTACTGGCTGATCAGGCGGCCGGTGGTGGTCTCGCCGGTAAAGGCGATCTTCCGGATGCGGGGGCTGGACGCCAGGGGCTTGCCGGCCTCGACGCCGAACCCGTTGACAATGTTGAGTACGCCGGCCGGGAGGAGGTCGCCGATGAGCTCGATGAGCACCAGGATGGACGTCGGCGTCTGCTCGGCCGGCTTGAGGACCACGGCGTTGCCGGCGGCGAGCGCCGGTGCGAGCTTCCAGACGGCCATCAGGATGGGGAAGTTCCAGGGGATGATCTGGCCCACGACGCCGAGCGGCTCGTGGAAGTGGTAGGCGGTGGTGTCGTCGTCGAGCTGGGAGAGCCGGCCTTCCTGGGCGCGGACGGCGGAGGCGAAGTAGCGGAAGTGGTCCGCGGCGAGCGGGAGGTCCGCGTTGAGGGTTTCCCGGACAGGTTTGCCGTTGTCCCAGGTTTCGGCGACGGCGAGCATCTCCAGGTTCTCGTCGATGCGGTCGGCGATCTTGTTCAGGATGGCGGCACGTTCAGCGACGGACGTCTTGCCCCAGGACGGCGCCGCCTTGTGGGCTGCGTCAAGGGCCAGGTCGATGTCCTCTGCCGTGCCGCGGGCCACCTCGCAGAAGGCCTTGCCCGTGACGGGGGTGATGTTTTCGAAGTACTGGCCCTTCACGGGGGCCACCCACTCGCCGCCGATCCAGTTCTCGTAGCGGTCCTTGAAGGTGACCTTCGAGCCCTCGGTTCCGGGCTGTGCGTAAACAGTCATTGCTAGCTCCTTTGCTGTGCAGTCCCAGGCTTTCGCCGTTGGAGCAAGCGTAGGAGCGGACAGGTTGCAGCGAGGTTGCAACGTTGCCCAGTTGGTTGAGCACAGGGGCCACGCCCGCCGGGTTCCCTGGCCGAGCTTGCGAGGTTAGGGAGCGGGTGGGGATTAGGCGTGGAGCTCGGCTTCCAGCCGTTCCAGGTCAGCGACGACGGCGGCCCGCTTGGGTGAGCGCGCAGGAAGGAGGCGGAGGGCGGCACGGCGGACCCCGACGTCGTCCCTTGCCTCGGGCAGCTCGGCGTACCTGAGGAGCGACTCGGCGCTGCCGTCGGTCAGGACTGCCTCGCGCAGCAACGACGAGACCCTGTCCCGCAGCTCCACGATGCCGGGCGCCTCGGACCGCGGCAGGACGGCGCCTCGGTAGATTTCCAGGGCGATGCGGTGCGCGCCGCGCTGCAGGCAGCTCAGCACCTGTCCGCTGTCCGGCACCACATCCACGGGCAGGCGGTAGGGCCGCGATCCCGGGACGGCATCCGGATTGAGCTGCTGGAGGACTTTGCGCAGGCGCACCATCTCCGCCCGGAGCGTGATGGCGGAGCCTTCCCCGGGATACAGCAGGACGGTCAGCTCTTCGGCACTGAGCCCGTCGGGGTGGGTGCTGAGCAGCGCAAGGATTTCGCTGTGCCGGGCGGACAGTGCAACGGTTTTGCCTTCCAGGCTGAGCAGGGCCTGGTCGCGGCCCAGCAGCTGCAGGCTGTTCCGGTAAAGGCTGCCTTCCTTGGCGCCCGCGCCAGCTGCGCGGGCAGCGGAAGACGCGGCCCGCCGTCGTACCGGCCTGCCAGCGAGCCCTGCGGCCAGCTGGAGGCGCTCGACACGCAGCTGCGCCTGGGCTGCCGCCACGGTTGCCTCCACGAGGGACAGGGTGTGGGGGGCCACCGCCGTGGCGGTGCCCGTGATGTCCACGACGCCGAGGACCGCACCGGAATCGGGGTCGTGGAAGGGTACGGCGGTGCAGCTCCACGCATGCACGGCGCGTTGGTAGTGCTCGGCACCGGCGATCTGGATGCCGCGGCCCAGGGCAAGGGCCGTTCCCGGAGCACTGGTGCCCACCGTGGCCTCGGACCAGTCGGCGCCGGGGACGAACATCATTCCCTCGGCCCGGCGCTGCAATGCGGGGTCGCCCTCCACCCAGAGCAAACGGCCCACTTCGTCGCCGACTGCCACCAACAGTCCGCTGTCGTGGCTGGGCTGGACCAGGAGTTTGTTGATCACGGGCATGATGGCGGCCAGGGGGTGCTGGCTGCGGTAGTCCTCCAGCTCATCCCGGTCCAGCGCCAGCGGTGCGGCAGGGTTGTCCGGATTCGCCTTGAAGCTGACTGAACGCTGCCAGGACTCGCGGATCAGGTTGCGCAGGCCGCTGGGGGCATCCGGAAGGGCGCCGCCGTCGAGCTGTTCGTGGGCGGCCAGGGCGCTGGTATGCAGCGGTTCCGGCTGGATCAGGTTCCTCATTGAACTCCTGTGCTGCCTGTAGGCACGGCATCACCATGCCGGCCAAGGGGTGGCCGCCATTCTAACCCTGCACCCGCCCGCAGCGCCCGTGTCCATGAAAAACCCTTAGCCGCGGGAGATCCGGATCATGTCCTCGCGGGGAACCACCTTGATCCGTTCCCGGACAACGTGGTCCAGGCCCTCGGGCCCGGTCCAGGCGGCACCGAGGCCTGCCTCATAGGCGTCGAGCCGGTTCCACCCTTCCCAGGTGGTGTATTCAATGCCGCGCTCTTCCAGCAGGTCGATGATGGCCTGCGGATCCGGGTTTTGGGCCGGGGGCAGCGTGAGCCGGTCTTCGAGGAGGAAGCCGATGGTTTCCAGCGCGTCGCCCTTGGTGTGGCCGATCAAGCCGACAGGTCCACGCTTGATCCAGCCGGTGGCATAGATGCCCGGAACCGGGTTGCCCTCGGCGTCCAGGACCCGGCCGCCCTCGTTGGGGATGACCCCGCGCTTGGCGTCGTACTCCAGTTCATCCAGGGCCGAGCCGTGGTAGCCGATGGCACGGTACACGGCCTGGACCGGGTATTCGATGTACTCCCCGGTGCCTTTGGCGTTGCCGGTGCCGTCAAGCTGCATGCGCTCAAACTTGATGCCGCCCACCTTGCCCGCGCCGTCGTCGAGCACTTCCACGGGGCTGTGCAGGAAGTGCAGGTGCAGGCGCCGGGATGACGGGTTTTCGGATTCTGCGTGCTCCTCCACCAGCCAGTTGGTCAGGGTGTTCACCATGGTCTTGATCTGGTTGTTGGTGCGGATGGCTTCATCCGAGGCGTCGTCGAACTCGAAATCCTCCGGATACAGCACGATGTCCACATCATTCATGTGGCTGAGCTCCCGCAGCTCCAGCGGCGTGAACTTCACCTGGGCCGGGCCGCGGCGGCCAAACACATGCACGTCCGTGACGGGCGAGGACTTCAGGCCCTGGTAGACGTTGTCCGGGATCTCGGTGCTGAGCAGTTCCTCCGGGTGCTTCACCAGCATGCGGGCCACGTCCAGGGCCACGTTGCCGTTGCCGATCACCGCGATCTCCCTGGCCTCCAGCGGCCAATCGCGGGCAACGTCGGGGTGCCCGTCGTACCAGGACACAAAGTCGGCGCCGCCAAAGGAACCCGCCAGCTCAATACCGGGAATGGCCAGGTCCGCATCCTTGACCGCACCCGTGGAGAAAATCACGGCATCGTAAAAGGACCGGAAATCGTGCAGGGTGAGGTCCCGGCCGTACGTCACATTGCCCAGGAACCGGATATCGCCGCGGTCCAGGACCTTGTGCAGGGCGTTGACGATGCCCTTGATGCGGGGGTGGTCCGGGGCTACGCCGTAGCGGATCAGGCCGTAGGGTGCGGGGTATGCCTCGAACAGATCAATGCTGACCTCGAAGTCGCCGTCCTTCACGCCGCGGGACTTGGTGAGGATATCCGCAGCGTAGACCCCCGCCGGTCCTGCGCCCACAATGGCGACGCGGAGCGGGCGGTTGGAAGCTGTTTCGCTGGGGTTGGACACCGGGAGCCCTTCTGAACTGACCATTTTCATGATGCATCGGGATGCGCCGAGTCGGGTAGCGCACAATCCCTTATTCTAGGCCTCAGCCGCTCTTGGCCAGCGGCACCACGTTGCCTTCGCGGTAGAGCAGCGCACGAAGCTCCGCCTCCGCCGATTGAAGACGCTTGGGGTCGATGGTTTCGCCGGCGTGGTAGTGGTCCAGCACGCGGGGGTCCACATAGCTTTTCCGGGCGATGGAGGGTGTGTTTCCCAGGGTATCGGCGGCATCGTGCATGGCCCGGCTGATGGCCCTCTTCCGTTTGGCGGCAGTCCTCTGGGGACCGGTCCGGGCCAGGCTTTCGGCAGCCGCGATGGTGCCGCGCAGGGTGCGGAAGTCCTTCGCCGTGAAGTCGGAGCCGGTCCGTTCCTTCACGTAGGCGTTGATGTCGGCGCTGGTGACCGGGCGCCATCGTCCGCCCTCCTTGTACGCAAGGAGCCTGGCGTTGGGGCCGCGCCGTTTGAGCAGGCGCAGCAGGGCAGCCAGGTCGGGGTCGCGGATCTCCGATTCCCAGTCCTTTCCGCTCTTGGCCGGGAACCTCAGGTGGATGCGGTCTTTTCGGACCTGGACGTGGGCGCACAGCAGGGTGGCCAGTCCGCGGCTGCCGTTCTCGTTGGTATAGCGCTCGGAGCCTACCCGCAGGGACCCGCTGTCCAGCATCCGGAACGCCCCGGCAAGGACGCGCTCCCGGGTGAACCCTTCACTGCGCAGGTCCATCGTCACCCGGCGACGGGCGGAAGGCAGGGACTCGGCAAGCTGCAGGGAACGGTCAAACTTGAGCCGGTCCTTCCGCTCCCGCCATTCGGGGTGGTAGATGTACTGGCGCCGGCCCACCGCATCCACCCCCGTCGCCTGGATGTGCCCGTTCTCGAACGGGGCGATCCACACGTCCGTCCAGGCCGGCGGAATACCAATACTCTCCAGCCGGTCCCTGACGGGCCCCGGGGGCAGGGTGGAGCCATCGAGGTCCCGGTAGCTGAAGCCCTTGCCGGCGGGCACCCTGCGGTATCCGCGGCCTGAGGCGTTGCTGCGCCGGAGCCTCATGGGGCGGCTTTCGGCAGGTCGGCAAACATCATAAAAGCAAGCCTACTGACTATTTGGCGTTTCCGGCGGTGCCAGCTTGGAATACCTGTCCCGGTGCTGGTGTTATGGGTTTCGTGCCCACCCCTGAAGGATCCTCCCCCGCCAGTCCGCCAACCGCAGCCATGACAGGCACCGCTTCTGCCAAAGGCGCCCACGGAGGCGGAGCAGCAGGTGCCGCGAAGCCCGGCGCCCCCAAGGCAGTGGACAAAGAGACGACGGCGGGCATCCTCTTCGGCATCGGGGCTTACGGACTGTGGGGGCTGCTCCCCCTGTACTTCTTTGTCCTCATGCCGGCAGGCGCCATCGAAATCGTGGCAAACCGCGTGGTGTGGTCCCTGCTCTTCTGCGCACTGCTGATCACTGTCACCCGGGGCTGGCCGGCCCTGGTTGCGGCGGTCCGGAACCGTTCGGTGTTCGGCCCCCTGGCCCTGGCCGCGTTCCTGATCGCCATCAACTGGCTGACGTACACCTACGGCGTGACCACCAACCAAACGGTGGAAGCCTCGCTGGGTTACTTCATCAACCCGCTGGTTTCCGTCCTCCTTGGCGTCTTCGTCCTCAAGGAAAAGCTGCGTCCGCTCCAGTGGGCCGCCGTCGGGATCGGCTTTGTGGCGGTGGGTGTCCTCACCTACTCCTACGGCAAGCTGCCGTGGATCGCGCTGACCCTGGCCTTCAGTTTTGGCCTCTACGGCTTCGTCAAGAAACGTGTCGGTCCCAGGGTGGATGCAGTCACAAGCCTCAGCGTGGAGACCATGGTGCTGGCACCCTTCGCGGCGGCCACCATGGTTTTCCTTGCCGTCACGGGTTCCGCCACGCTCACCACCCAGGGTGCAGGGCACTTCTGGCTGCTGTTGGCCTCCGGGGTCATCACGGCCGTCCCGCTGGTCTTCTTCGGCGCTTCGGCCCGCCGGCTGCCCATGACCACCATCGGGCTCCTGCAGTACTTCGCGCCCGTGCTGCAGTTCATTGTTGCGCTGCTGGTGTTCCGGGAAGCCATGACCGTGGACCGGTGGATCGGATTCGGTGTGGTGTGGCTGGCGCTCATCGTCCTCACTGTGGACATGCTGCGGACCGCGCGCAAAAACTCG
>NZ_JARHXQ010000216.1:0-2926 GCF_029222765.1 Arthrobacter sp. Cr_A7
GCCGCCCCTGGAAAGGTTCGCGCCGGGCTCTCCTATGCTTGGAGGATGCGCCAGTCCACGCCCCCTCACGAAGAAGCAGCGCCGCCGGACCACCGGCCACTGGCGGTGGCGGTCCTCGACATCTCCTTTGAGGTACGGCGGAAATCCCATGAGGGGACCGGGGTGCTGCCCTTGTCCAGTGGGGTGCTTGACGTCATCCGCGTCATCGAGCGGCACCCCGGAATCACGGTGGCGGACGTCGCCGCCCGCCTGGGCCGGCAGTTGAGCAACGTCAGCGCGCAACTGCGCGAACTGGTGGCACTCGGGCTGGTAACCCGGACGCGCGATGCCTCGGACAAGAGGTACGTTGCCCTGCATCCCACGCCCGAAGCCGTCCGGATCAAGGCTCTCCTGGAGGGGGCCTGGGCCAATACCCTCGCCGCGGCCAGCAGCAGGCTGCTGCCCGCGGAGCGTGAGCAGCTCATGGCCGCAGCCCCCGTACTGGAGCGCCTGGCGTCCCTGCTGGCCGAGCCGGAGTAACCGGAATAACACCCAATCCGCTCAGCACTCGGCCGACAAACACTTATACTTATGTAAGTATTAGTGAAAATAGAAAATGGAGACGCGCGTGGCTACACAGTTAGCAGCGGCTGAGGTTCAGCCCCGGAGCAAGGAAAAAGGGAAGTGGTGGGCGCTTGTTTTCCTGGCGCTTGCCCAGTTCATGGTGGTCCTGGACGGCACGATCGTTAACCTGGCGTTGCCCCGCCTGCAGGTGGAAATGGGCATCAGCGACTCCACCCGCTCGTGGGTGGTGACTGCATACGCACTCGCGCTGGGAGCGTTCCTGCTGCTGGGCGGACGGATCGCGGACTTCTGGGGGCGGAAGCGCACCTTCATCCTGGCAGCGGCCGGGTTCGCCGCAGCGTCCCTCCTGGGCGGAATCGCCCAGCAGCCGTGGGAGCTCATCGGAGCGCGGGCCCTGCAAGGGCTGTTCGCGGCACTTTTGGCACCTGCGGCCCTGGCACTGTTGACCGTTTCCTTCCAGGGCGGGAAGGAACGCGGGACTGCCTTTGCCATCTTCGGCTCCATCAGTGGTGTGGGGGCAGCCGTGGGCGTCCTGCTGGGCGGCTTCCTGACGGACTATGTCTCCTGGCGCTGGTGCTTCTTTATCAACGTCCCCATCGCAGTGGTTGCCCTGCTGGGCGTTGGGCGGCGGGTCAGCGAGAGCAGGGCAGGGGGCTCCACCAGGTACGACTGGCCCGGCGTCATCCTGGCCGCGCTTGGCCTGGGCTCCCTCGTGTTTGGCTTCACCAACGCTGAGCATGGCTGGGGTGCACCGGAGGCGTGGGGCTTCATCCTGGCCGGTGTGGTGCTGATGGCGCTGTTCGTCGTCGTCGAAAAGAAGGTGCAGCACCCCCTGCTGCCCCTTCGCGTGGCAACGGAACGCAACCGGGCAGCGGCGTTTTGTGCCTCTTTCCTGGCCGGCGCCGTCCTCATCGGCGGCATCCTGTTCATCAACTACTACATCCAGATTGTGCTGGGGTTCGCGCCGTTCATCGCGGGCATCGCATCGCTGCCCATGACGGTGGTGCTGATCGTCACCGCAGGCATCGTCGCCCGGAACCTTCCGGTGCTGGGAGCGAAAATCCCCTCTGCCGTGGGCCCGGTGTTCATGGCCGCAGCCATGCTGTGGCTGACGCAGGTCACAGCAGACGGCAGCTATGCGGTCACCATGCTGCCCGCACTGATCCTCCTGGGTATCGGCCTGGGCATGGTCTTCGTTCCCATGCAGAACCTTGCGCTCTTTGGAGTGGACAAGGACGACGCCGGGGTGGCAAGTGCCCTTGTCAACGCGTCCCAGCAGATCGGCGGCTCCCTGGGGATTGCCCTTTTCAGCACTATTGCCGCAGCGGTAACGGCCGCGGCAGGAGGCACGCAGCTGGCGGCCCTGTCGGCCGGCTACTCCGCCGTGTTCCTTTGGGCGGCAGGCCTGGCCATCCTGGCCGCACCGATCGCCCTGCTGCTGATCGACATCAGCCGGAAGACGTTCAGCGGCGCTGCTTCCTCCGACGCGCCGGCGGTCCACCTTTAGGCAGGCCCGCTCCGGCAACCCCTTGCCCAATCCCGCCGCAGCACGTGTCGTTGTGAGCCCTCGGAACGACACGTGCAGCGGCCCGGTTGGGCCGTTCGTCGTTAGATGGGCGGTGACTAAACCCTTCGATGCTCGTCTCTAGGCCAGCCGCTTCCTGGGTGAGCTATTCGTTCATCGCCCGCATTCCGTATACCAACTCGACCAGTCCCTGGTCATACACTTTTGCGCTCTGAAGGTTCAGCACGTCCGGGTCCTGCCCGGACGGAAAAACACTCCGGCCCGCGCCGATCGCAATCGGCATCACCACGAGCCTCACCGAGTTCACCACACCCGCGGCCAGGAAAGTTTCTGCCAGGGTGAGGCTGCCCCAGACGACAATATCGCCGTCGGTCTCGCCCTTGATCCGCCTGATCGCTTCGATGGCGTCGCCGGATTCGACGGCGGCCTCCGCCATATCCCCCCATGGCGCCTTTGCCAGGTGGCGGGAGAAAACGACGCGCCGGAGTCCGTTCAGTGACGGGGCGATGATCTCGTCCTTGGAGGCCGGGGTGGGCCAGTACTCGGCGAACTCCCGGTAGGTGTTTGCCCCGAGGACCATCGTGTCCACCGTCTTAAGCCACTCCAGCTGGCTGCGGTCGAACTCAGCGGTGCCCCCGTCCAGATATTCGTAAAAGGTGAACTCATTGTTGGCGTCTGCGGCGAAACCGTCGGCGCTGACGAAGTCCTGAATGATCAGTTGCCCCATGGCCTGTTCCTCGCTCCCGTGACGTCGTGGACTTTACGCCGGGGCTTGGAACCCATCAACCCCTCCGGGACAAAGCAAAAGGCCCGTTTCCCTTGGTGTCAGGGAAACGG
>NZ_JARHXQ010000217.1:0-21459 GCF_029222765.1 Arthrobacter sp. Cr_A7
GCCGGACTAAGTCAGCGCTTCGCACCCACCACCGTGTCGGCGTCGTCCGTCTTGGCCGCAGCCCAGGCATCGCCCTGTTCCTTGTCCAGGTGCGTGGCCTTCTTGTTCTTGAGCGCGAAGATGTAGACCACCAGCGAAACGGCGATGGCCACGGTGACGTAGGTGAAGAACAGCTCCACCTGGCCGGCCTTCTGCAGCGCCGCGCCGATCAGCGGAACCGTGCCGCCGAACAGCGAGTTGGCGATCGCATAACCCAGCCCGACCCCGAGTGCCCGGATGGACGCGGGGAAGAGCTCGGCCTTCACCAGCGCGTTGATGGAGGTGTAGCCGCCCACCACCAGCAGGCCGCCCATCATGAGCAGGAACGCCGTAAACGGATCCTTGGTGCCGGACAGCGTGGAGAGCAGCGGCCAGGTGAACAGCACGCCGGTGATACCGAACCAGAGGAGCAACGGCTTGCGGCCCACCTTGTCCGAGATGATGCCGTAGACGGGCTGCAGCAGCATGAAGATGAACAATGCCCAGAAGTTGATGACGGAGGTATCGGTCTTGGCGATGCCGGACGTATCGTTCATGAACTTCAGGATGAAGTTGGTGTAGGTGTAGAAGGCAACGGTTCCGCCCAGGGTGACGCCGATGCAGATCAGCAGCGGACGCCAGTGGCTGGTGAAGAGCAGCTTGAGGGTTCCGGGTTGCGCCTCACCCGCAACCTGGACGTGTGCGGCGCGGATCTGGTCCGCGGAGACGGTCTCCTCCATGGAGCGGCGCAGCCAGAGCACCACCAGGGCCGCGACGCCGCCCAGCGCGAACGGAATACGCCAGCCCCACTCGGTGAGGGCATCGTTGCCGATGCTGTTCTGCAGGATCACCAGGACCAGCAGGGCCAGCATCTGCCCGCCCACCAGGGTCACGTACTGGAAACTGGAGAAGAAACCGCGCCTCCTGGACGTTGCCGCTTCGGACATGTAGGTGGCGCTGGTGCCATACTCGCCGCCCACGGAGAAGCCCTGCAGCAGGCGGACCAGCACCAGCAGGACCATGGCCCAGATGCCGATGACGTCCTGGGTGGGCAGCACCGCGATGGCAAAGGAGCCGGCGGACATCAGCGTCACGCTGAGGGTCAGGGCGGCTTTGCGGCCGTTGCGGTCCGCGTACCTGCCGAAGAACCAGGCACCGATGGGGCGCATGAGGAACGACGTCGAGAAGACGGCCATTGCCTCGAGTCCAGCCTGCAGGTCGTCAGTGGAGCTGAAGAAGTGGGCCTGGAAGTAGGCCGCGAAGACGGTGTAGACGTAGAGGTCGTACCACTCTACGAGGTTGCCGGCGGAACCTTTGAGGATATTTCCCACGGCCCTGCGGGTCTGTGCTGCCTCCGTCGGGGCTGCCTCGCTAAGAGGCGCTGCTTGTTGGGTGCTCATCGATGAACCTTCCTTGGCGTGAACAGTCTCCCGAAAGCGCGGAGGACCCCCACCAAAATATGGGTGATCCAGGGCACAACCAACGTGGAAGCGGCTTTCCTAACACTTCCTTAGGTTTTGGTCCGAAACCCCGTGCCCGTCCCGCCCGGCCTCCGCCCGGCCGGGCAAAAACGTCCGCCAGGCGGTAGTCTCCACAAACGGGGGATGGCGCAGCCCCGCAGCGAAGGACAGGAACATGGCAATGGAAGTGCTCATCGTCGAGGACGACGACGCCATGGCCGGTGCCTTGGCGGCCGGTGTCGGGACAGCGGGACTGAAGGCAACCAGGGTTTCCCGTGGCGCCGATGCCCTGCTGGCGCACCGCCGTTTCCAGGTGATCCTCCTTGACCTGGGGCTTCCGGACATGGACGGGCTGGAGGTGCTGCGGAAACTCCGCCAGGTTACGGACTGCCCCATCCTCATCCTCACCGCGCGCGACGACGAACGCAGCGTGGTGCTTGGCCTCCGTTCCGGAGCGGATGACTACCTGGTCAAACCGGTCAAGCTGGTGGAACTGCTGGCCAGGATCGAAGCGGTCACCAGGCGGGTGGGGCGCGGCAGCGCAGCGACGCCGGGCACCATTGTCCTGGACGACCTCGAGATCGACCTGGACCGGCGGACGGCGGCAAAGGGCGCCGAAGTGCTTCCGCTGACCGCCACCGAATTCGAGCTGCTGGCCCTGCTCGCCCGGAACGCCGGCTCGGTGGTGACGCGGGAGCAGATCCTTGACGCGCTGTGGGGTGACGCCTTCCTCGCCTCCTCCCGCTCGCTGGACGTCCATCTCACCGGGCTCCGGGCCAAGCTGCAGAAGCCCGGGTTCATCATTAACGTCCGCGGCGTGGGCTACCGGGTGGAAGCGGATACCGCGTGAGGCTGCGCGTCCTCGGGGTCCTCAGTGTGCTCTGCCTGCTGGTGGTCTTCCTGGTCTCCGGCACCATCCTGGGCTCTGCCGCCCGCGAACTGACGCAGGAAGTCCAGATCAACCGGGCAGCGTCCCTGAACCGGCTGGCCCAGGTAGCCTTCGACGCTGCGAACGACGGTGACACCGTGCGGCTGCAGCGGGAAATGGACACCTATTCCAGCCTCTACGGTGAAGGCATTGTGGTGCGGCTGCAGCAGGGCATCCTGCGCTCCGGGGGCCTGAGTGAGGAGCGGACCGACGTGCAGGAGGCCCTGTCCCTCGCCGGGCTCAACGTCAGTGACACGGACCTGGCCCCGTTGGAGCCTTTCGGGTCCGGCTCGGAACTCATTTTCCGTTCCTTTGGCAGCGCCAGCCAGGTCCTGGGCGGCGTCGTCCTGGACGTGGACCTCGACACTGCCCGCAACAAGCTCCGCGGGCGTTGGCTCGGGGTGGCGGTTGCCGCCGTCGCCCTTGCCGCGGTACTCCTGCTGGCCGCGGCCCGGGTGACCGGGTGGGTGCTCCGTCCTGTCCTTCGCCTGAATTCGGCGGTCACCGAGCTGGCGAAGACGGGACGGGCGGGGCGCCTGCCGGAGGACGGGCCGCCGGAACTCCGCGAGTTGAGCCGGTCCTTCACCGCGATGGCCCGCACCGTGAGCGCCAGCATCGAGTCGCAGCGCCAGCTGATCGCGGATACCTCGCACCAGCTGCGGAATCCCATCGGTGCCCTCAGGCTGCGGCTGGACGTACTCCAGCTTGAGCTGAAAAATGCCCGGGAGCACGACGCCGCCGCCAGCGCGGTGGCGGAGCTGGAGCGGGTGGAGGAGATCCTGGACGGAGTCCTGAAACTTGCCGCTGCCGAGCACCGGGCGTCCGAGGACTCCGCCCGTTCGTTCAGCAGTCCGGGCGCCCGGCCGCCGGCCGAACCGGTGGATCCGTATCCCGTTCTGCAGGGTGAGGTTGAGCGGGCAGCTCCGGCGGCGGAGCGTGCAGGGTGCCGCCTTGTCCTGCTGCCGCCTCCCTCCCCGCCGGCACTGGTTGCCTGCCATCCGGCGGAGCTTGCCCAGATGGCCGGCGAGCTCCTCACCAACGCGGTCAAGTACGCCCCCGGTGCCACGGTGACAGCTGGGGTGCGGGTTCGCGCGGGCACGGCATCAGTGGAAATATCCGACGACGGCCCCGGGCTTTCCGAGCAGGAGCGCGCCGCCGCTGCCACGCGGTTTTGGCGCTCACCCCGGCATTCCTCGGTCCGCGGGACCGGGCTGGGCGTCACCATCGTGGGCGAGCTGGCGGCGGCGAACGGCGGCCGGCTGGTGCTTGCTCCGGCAACACCGCAGGGCCTGTCCGCCAGGCTGGAATTCTCTGCTCCCCCGACTGGCCACCATCCGGAATCCGGAGGAGGTGAGGTGCGTGGTTGAAGGGCTTGCCGGTCCGCTTTCGAGGCGGACACTGCTGAAAGCCGGTTTTTCCGCAGGCCTGGCCGTGTTCCTGCCGTTCGCCCTGTCTGGTTGCACCAGCAAGCGGCCCGACTTGCTGACGGTGGCGGGCGGCGAACCTGGCGGTTTTTACCTGGAGTTCTCCACGCTGCTGGCCGCGGCGCTGGAGCGGCACGGGGTGGCGGGCCGGGCCACGGCGGTGTCCACGGGCGGAAGCCTGGACAACCTGGCGGAACTGCGCGAGGGAAGGGCCACCTTCGCCGTCGCGCTGGCCGATGCGGCGGGCGAACAGTCGCCGGAGCCCGGCGCGGCACCGGTGCAGGTGGCAGCGCTCGGGAAGGTCTATGAAAACTATGTGCACTGCGTGGTGCGCAGGGACAGCGGAATCACCGGGCTCGGCCAGCTGGCCGGCCGCAGGGTGGCCATCGGCCAGCCTGGATCCGGCACGTCCCTCACCACACCGCGGATCCTTGCGGCAGCAGGCCTGGATACCCGGACGGTCGGTGGCACCGATGCGGACGGGACGGTCGCCGTCGTAAGCCTTGGACTGAACGACGGCCTGGCCGCCCTGAAGGCGGGCACGGTGGATGCCCTGTTCTGGTCCGGCGGCGTGCCCACGGCCGCGGTTGCCGCCGCGCAGCAGGAGGTTCCTCTGGCACTGCTGGACCTTTCGGCGCTGCTGCCTGAGCTGCGCAAGCGGCATGGGGCGCAATACGACCGCGTGCTCATTCCAGAGGGCAGTTATCCCGGTGTGCCGGCGGTGTGGACGGTGGGCGCCGCGAACCTGCTGCTGTGCCGCGCGGACCTGGACGCCGCCACCGTGGAACAGACCGTACAGCTGCTGGTGCACCATGCCGGCGAGCTGATCCCGCAATCGAGCCTTGGCGTGCAGTTCCTCAGCCCGGAAACCCTGATCAACACTGCCGGTGTCCCGCTGCATCCGGCGGCCGCGAACGCCTACCGGGCGCTGCACGGCTGACCCGGCACGCTCTCTCACATCCTGCAGCGATATCGGGAACCCTCTCTCACCTGTCGCGGGATGAGCTGAAACCCTCCTTCACAGATTGAGAGAGCGTTGCGGGAAAAGCCGCAAAACGTGAGAGAGCGTCCCTCAGTTTCCCGAGTGGGCCTGCAGGAAGCTGTAGACCTCTGTCTCGTCCACGCCGGGGAAGGCGCCCGGCGGCATGGCGGCCAGGAGGTGCGAGTGCGCACGCGCGGAGGGCCAGGCGTTCCCGGCCCATTCGGAGGTGAGCGCTTCCGGCGGACGCTTGCAGCAGGTGGGATCCGGGCAGTTGGAGGTGGCACGGGCTGTCGTCTCCCGCCCGCGGAACCACTTCACGTGCTGGTACGGCACGCCGATGCTCAGCGAAAACTCCCCGGTGGCGGAGCGTTCCGTGCGGGCGGTGCACCAGTACGTCCCGGAGGGCGTGTCCGTGTACTGGCTGTAGGCACTGAATTTGTCCGGCACGTCGAACACGGCTCGGGATGTCCAGGCCTTGCACGACGGCTGGCCCTCGATGGCTCCGGTGTGGTCCTGCGGAAAGTTCACGCCGTCGTTCTCGTAGGCCTTGTAGATGATGCCGCTCTGGTGTGTCTTCTGGAAATGCGTCGTGATGCCCAGGTGCTTGGTGGCCAGGTTCGTGAAGCGGTGGGCGGCTGTCTCGTAGGAGACGGCGAACGCGTCGCGGATGTCCTCCACGGCGATTTCCTTCGCTGCCTTGGCTGTTTGCAGAAATTCCACCGTTGCCTGCTCGGGGAGGAGCAGTGCGGCGGCGAAATAGTTGGTGGCCACCCGCTGGGCCAGGAAATCGCCGTAGCTGCGGGGTGTTTCATGGCCCAGCACGTAGTGGCCCAGGGCCTGCAGGAGCACAGACCGGGGGTCGTGGTCCTGCCGCTGGCTCTGCGTCAGGTAAATTCTGCGGTTCTTCAAATCCGTCACGGAACGGGTGGAATGCGGCAGGTCGCCCACATGGTGCAGGGTGAAGCCGAGGTGCGCGGCAATGTCCGCGATGACGTGCTGGCTCAGCGGCCCGGTGGTGTACCCCACCTCCTTGAGGACCTTCTGCGCCTCGGATTCGTACTCCGGAAAATAGTTCCCCCGCTCCCGCATCATGGCGCGCAGTTCGCCGTTCGCGCGGCGGGCTTCCTCCGGCGTTGCCACCTGCTCGTTCATCTTGCGTTCGAGCTCATGGAGCAGCCCCACCTGGGCCTCTAGGACATCCAGCGGAAGTCGCGAACTGATGCGGATTTTGGGCAGGTCCAAGGACTCGTACAGCGGTCCGCGCTGGTAGCGCTCAAGCTCGATTTCCAAGGCCGCACGGCGGCTGGGCGGTTCGGCTCCAAGCAGCTGGTCGATGCCGACGTTGAGGGCCCCGGCCAGGTGCTGCAGCAGGCCAAGTTTGGGTTCCCGTTTGCCGTTCTCGATCAGGCTCAGCTGGCTGGGCGCGGTCCCGACGGCGGCGCTCAGGTCATCGAGGGTCAGTCCGGCCTGTTTGCGGAGATGGCGCACGCGGCGGCCCAGCGAGATGACGTCCAGTTCCGCGGCAGATCCGGAGGATGGCGGCGGCGAAACTTCCCTGGTCCAGCTTGAAGGCGACATTTCTGAAGAATACGTGAAGAAGTGCATTTCTTTCCAGAGTTTTCATCTAGAAAGCCTGTTGTAAATGCAGAAAAGTAGTGACCACGGAAAGAAACACCGCACCGGAAAGCCGGTGGGAACCTCAACGACGCGGTTCCCACCTACTCCATCCGGAGCTCAATCAAGGAGATCAACGATGACTGCAGCATTTGAGCCCACCCAGCAGACGCCCGAACAGCAGGCCGCCGCCCTGGAGCTCGAGTGGGCCGCCAACCCCCGCTGGGAAGGTGTGACCCGGGACTACTCAGCCTCCGACGTCGTCCGCCTCCGCGGCCGCGTCTCCGAAGAACACACCCTGGCCCGCCGCGGCTCGGAGAAGCTGTGGAAGCAGCTCACCGAAGAGCACAAGGAAGGCAAGTACACCAACGCCCTGGGCGCGCTGACCGGCAACCAGGCCGTGCAGCAGGTCAAGGCCGGTCTTCGGGCCATCTATCTTTCCGGCTGGCAGGTTGCCGCTGACGCGAACAACTCGGGCCACACCTACCCGGACCAGTCGCTGTACCCGGCCAACTCCGTTCCCACGGTTGTCCGCCGCATCAACAACGCCCTGCTCCGGGCGGACCAGATCGAATTCTCCGAGGGTGTCCAGACCGTCGAGGACTGGCTGGTCCCGATCGTCGCCGACGCCGAGGCAGGATTCGGCGGCCCGCTGAACGCCTACGAACTCATGAAATCCATGATCCAGGCCGGCGCCTCAGGTGTTCACTGGGAGGACCAGCTTGCCTCTGAAAAGAAGTGCGGCCACCTCGGCGGCAAGGTCCTGATCCCCACCCAGCAGCACGTCCGCACCCTGAACGCAGCCCGTCTCGCAGCCGACGTCGCCGGCACCCCCACCGTCGTTATCGCACGCACCGACGCCGAAGCAGCAACCCTGATCACCTCGGACGTGGACGAACGTGACCAGGAATTCATCACCGGCGAGCGCACCGCCGAGGGCTTCTACAAGGTCCGCAACGGCATCGAACCCTGCATCGCCCGCGCCAAGGCCTACGCCCCCTACTCGGACCTGATCTGGATGGAAACCGGCACCCCGGACCTGGAACTGGCCCGCAAGTTCGCCGAAGCCGTCAAGGCCGAGTTCCCGGACCAGATGCTCTCCTACAACTGCTCCCCGTCGTTCAACTGGCGCAAGCACCTGGACGACGCCACCATCGCCAAGTTCCAGCGCGAACTTGGCGCCATGGGCTTCACGTTCCAGTTCATCACCCTGGCCGGATTCCACGCCCTGAACTACTCGATGTTCGACCTCGCGCACGGCTACGCCCGTGAAGGCATGAGCGCCTACGTCGAGCTCCAGGAAAAGGAATTCGCTTCCGAATCCCGCGGCTACACCGCGACCAAGCACCAGCGCGAAGTCGGCACCGGCTACTTCGACACCATCTCCACCGCGCTCAACCCGAACGCATCCACCCTCGCCCTGGTCGGATCGACCGAAGAGGGTCAGTTCCACTAAAACTCCCGACGGCGGCGGTGGTTGAGCTTGTCGAAACCCGTCCGGCCTTCGGACCGGCATCGCTCTGCCTGCTATTCCCCATGCCCGCCCCATGACCTCGTAGAACTCGGTCGGGGGCGGGCACAGGGCCCCTTTTACGCAGGCTGCCGCGACACCGGCTCCTCGGCCTTGTGCCTTAGTCGCCAACGTGTCGCCAGCCGCCGTCGAACTTTCCCTTTTCGTCTTTAAGGAGACTGAGATGAACAGCTTCACCGATAGCTTCACGATTAATGGCATCACCTTGACCGCTCAACCCGTGTGCCGGCAGAACGAGGTTCTCACTCCGGACGCCCTGGAGTTCGTGGCCAAGCTACACCGGGCTACTGCTGAGCGGCGGCAGGAACTGCTGCAGGCCCGCCGGACCCGGCGTGCTGACATTGCCGCCGGCGCCGACCCCCGCTTCCTGCGGGAGACCGAACACATCCGCAACGACCCGTCCTGGCGGGTCGCTCCCCCGGCCCCCGGCCTGGAGGACCGCCGCGTGGAAATCACCGGCCCGGTGGACAAGAAGATGACCATCAACGCCCTGAACTCCGGCGCCAAGGTCTGGCTCGCGGACATGGAGGACTCCTCCACCCCCACCTGGCGCAACGTGGTCAAGGGCCAGCTGAACCTCACTGACGCCCTGGAACGCCGGATCGACTTCACCACCGAAGAAGGCAAGGAATACAAGCTCCGCCCCGCCGGCGAACTGCCCACCATCGTGGTCCGCCCCCGCGGCTGGCACCTGCCCGAAAAGCACATGCTCATCGACGGCCAGCCCATCGCCGGCGGCATCGTGGACTTCGGCCTGTTCTTCTTCCACAACGCCCGCCGCCTCCTCGCCCAAGGCAAGGGCCCGTACTTCTACCTGCCCAAGATCGAGAACCACCTCGAAGCCCGGCTCTGGAACGACATCTTCATCCTCGCCCAGGACATGCTCGGCATCCCGCAGGGCACCATCCGCGCCACCGTGCTGATCGAAACCATCACCGCAGCCTTCGAAATGGAGGAAATCCTCTACGAACTGCGCGACCACGCCGCCGGCCTGAACGCCGGCCGGTGGGACTACATCTTCTCCCTGATCAAGAACTTCCGCACCCGCGGCCCCCGCTTCGTCCTCCCGGACCGCGGCCAGGTCACCATGACCCAGCCCTTTATGCGCGCCTACACCGAACAGCTCGTCCGGGCCTGCCACAAGCGCAGCGCCATGGCCATCGGCGGCATGGCAGCAGCAGTCCCCAACCGCAAGGACCCCGAAGCGAACACCAACGCCTTCGAAAAGGTCCGCGCCGACAAGACCCGTGAGGCCAACGATGGCTTCGACGGCTCCTGGGTGGCCCACCCGGACCTGGTGCCGGTCTGCCGCGAGGTGTTTGACAGCATCCTGGACGGGAAGCCCAACCAGCTGGACCGCACCCGTGAGGACGTCACCCCGGACGACCGGGCCCTGATCAACGTGGCCGCCACCACCGGCACCATCACCGAACAGGGCATCCGGAACAACATCG
The DNA here is from genome assembly GCF_029222765.1 of Arthrobacter sp. Cr_A7. NCBI lineage: Bacteria > Bacillati > Actinomycetota > Actinomycetes > Micrococcales > Micrococcaceae > Arthrobacter > Arthrobacter sp. Cr_A7. The sequence continues at coordinate 9,412 of NZ_JARHXQ010000217.1, forward strand.
AAGTGGGGATCCGCTACATCGAATCCTGGCTCCGCGGCAACGGCGCCGTCGCCATCCACAACCTCATGGAAGACGCCGCCACCGCCGAAATCTCCCGCTCCCAGCTCTGGCAGTGGATCTACGCCCGGGCCATCACGGACCACGGCGAGATCATCACCCACGAGTGGATCGAAGAACTCCTGGACCAGGAATTCGCACGGCTGGAACGGTTCGACGGCGACCGCTTCGAAGACGCCCGCGACATCTTCGAAGAAGTCACCCTCGCCCGCGACTTCCCGTCCTTCCTCACCCTCCCCGCCTACGCGCGCTACCTGACGGAGGCCCGCGAAAAGGCAACCGTCGAGGAACTCGCCGCGGCGTAACCAGCTTCCGTCCGCCGGGCCGGCACGCCCTCCGCAACAGGCACCTCCGAAATCCGGAGGGCCGGCCCGGCGACGGAACCACCTCCCCGCGAGATGGCAGTTAACGGCAGTGTTGTGGGTAAACATCACCGTTAGTTGCCATCTCGCGGGTGGGGGTTAAGGGAAGTACGACGGCGGGACCGGGCTCAGCGGCCCTTCGGCACCCGCCGCACGGCGAGGGTGGTGCTGACGAAGAAGGTCAGCACGGACACCAGGACGAGCAGCAGCGCCGGTGTCCAGGACCCGGACGCGTCGTGCACGAAGCCCATCAGGGGCGGTGCCACGGCGGCAAAGCAGTAGCCCAGGCCCTGCACGGTGGCAGACATCCGGCCCGCCGAGGCCTGGTCACGGGCCAAGCGGATGATCGCGATGAAGATGACCGTGATGCCGCCGCCCTGGGCGATGCCGCCACAGATCGACCACAGCCACCAGAGCTGCGGCGCCAGCAGCAGCCCGGCCGGCACGGCCGTCCACAACGCTCCCACGGTGACCGCTACCGCCGTCGTACTCATGAATTTGGCGGCAAAGGGCACTCCCAGGCCGCCCACGATAGCCAGGATCTGGAAGATGGAGGAAGCGGCACCGGCCCCGGTGACGGACATGCCCAGTTCGTCGTGCAGGTAACTGGGCAGCCACGCCGTCACCCCGTAATAGGAGAAGGCCTGCCCGGCGAAGCCCGCTGTCAGGCCGGCCGTCGTCCAGCCCGTACCGGTCACCGGCGGCAGCGTCGTGTCCCCGCCGTCCTCCGCGGAAGCCAGGAATGCGCTCCGCGGACCAACGGCCAGGGTCCAGACAACGATGGCCGCAACGGCCAGGACAGCCACCGAGCCCAGAGAAAAACTCCACCCCGCCAAGTCCGCCAGCGGTGCGGTCACCACGGACGTCAGGAATGACCCGATGTTCAGCGCGGCGGTGTAGATTCCCATCGCGGTCCCCTGCCGGCGGGGGGCGAAGTCACGGCGGATGATGAGCGGCGCGGCGATGTTGCCCACCGTGATGGCCAGGCCAATCAGCACGGTGCCGGCAACCACCAGGACCGGCCCGCCCGCCGAACGGACCAGCACGCCCGCCAACACGCCGAGGATGGTCAGCGTCACCGCAAACTCGGCACCGACCTTCCGGGCCGCCAGTGAAGCCAGCGGTGCGGCCAGGGAGAAGCAGAGGACAGGGATGCTGGTCAGCAGGCCAAGCATGACCGGCGAAAAGGCCAGCTCCGCCTGCATCGGGCCAACTACTGGGGCGACCGCCACAAACGGTCCCCGCAGGTTCAGCGCGAGCAGGCCGATGCAGGCAAGCAGGATCCAGCTCTTGGGTATCCGGGCAGAAATCCGGCCGCTCATGCGGCGGCGGAGGGAGTAAGCAGTTTCATCACTCCCATTGCTATCACGCGCCGGGACGGACGGTTGTTGGGGCGCCCGGATGGCCCCCTGGCTTACGATGAACTTCACGCCAGGAACTCCGGGACGAAGGACACCGCCATGCAGCACCGCCTCGCCATCCTCGACGATTACCAGGACGTAGCCCACGGCTTTGCGGACTGGGCGGCGCTGGAAGCGGAGGGCGTCACCGTCACCACGTTCCGGGAGCCCTTCGCGTCCCGGGACGCCTTGGTCTCGGCGCTTGCCGGCGTCGGTATTGTCATTGCCATGCGGGAGCGCACCGCGTTTCCCCGGGAAGTATTTGAAAAACTTCCCGGGCTCCAGCTGCTGGTGACCACGGGGATGGCCAACGCCTCGATTGACGTGGCCGCTGCGGCGGAGCACGGCGTGACGGTGTGCGGAACTCCCGGTTCCCCTGCCGCCGCCCCGGAGCTGACCTGGGCCCTGCTGCTGGCAGCCGCCCGGCACCTGCCGGCCGAGGAGAACTCCCTGCGGGCCGGAACCTGGCAGTCCACGGTGGGATTCGAGCTGGCAGGCAAGACGCTGGGCATCGTGGGACTGGGCAAAATCGGCCGCCGGATCGCCGGCTACGGGCAGGCGTTCGGCATGGACGTGGTGGCCTGGAGCCAGAACCTGACGGCCGAAGCTGCCGACGACGCCGGGGCGCGGCTGGTGTCGAAGAAGGAGCTGTTCCGGGTATCGGACGTCGCCACGCTCCATCTTCGGCTTTCTGAGCGCTCCGAGAACACCGTGGGCGAGGAGGAACTGCGGCTGCTGGGCCCCGAGGGCATCCTGGTGAACACCGCCAGGGGTCCTTTGGTCAACCAGGACGCACTGATCCGGGCACTCACCCAGGGCTGGATCCGCGGTGCAGCCCTGGACGTCTTCGACCAGGAGCCCCTGCCTGCCTCGCATCCCCTGCTGGCCGCCCCCAACACCGTGCTCTCACCGCACCTTGGATACGTCACCCAGGAGAGCTACCGGCAGTTTTACGGCGGCGCATTCGAGGACGTGACAGCCTGGCTCGCCGGCTCACCCATCCGCACCATCACCGCCTGACACCGGGAAATACGTGAACCACACCATCCGCACAGCAACAGCGGACGACGCCGGGGCGCTGGCCGCGCTGGCGGCCGTCACCTTCCCGCTGGCCTGCCCGCCGTCGTCGTCACCTGAGGACATTGCGGCGCACCTGGCCAGCACGCTCAGCGAACAACACTTCGAGCGCTACCTCGCGGACCCGGACATCACCATCCTGGTCCTCGACTCCGGCAAACGGCTGAACGGGTACAGCCTGCTGGTCAACCGGCCGGCTGCGGACCCTGACGTTGCGGCTGCCCTCACGATTGTTCCGTCCGTGGAACTCAGCAAATGCTACGTCCATCCGGAGCACCACGGCCTCGGCGCCGCCGCCGAGCTCATGCACGCCAGCCTGCAGGCCGCGGCGGCAGCAGGCGGGGCCGCAGCATGGTTGGGCGTCAACAGCCAGAACGCCCGGGCCATCCGCTTCTACGAAAAGTCCGGATTCCGCAAGGTGGGCACCAAGTCCTTCACCCTGGGCAGCACCGTGGAGCACGACTTCGTCCTGGAGCGCGCCGTACCCTGACCACCTGCCTGCGCCGGCGCCTGAGCGACGCCCAGGCTCACCTTCCGGCCACTCCCCCTGCCACGACGCCTTCAGGCGGGTAGGCCAACGGCGGGCGTGGTTCGGCCACCAGCTTGAGGCCCGGCGGAAGCCCTTCGATGCTGCCTTCGGTTCCGGAGGCGTTGATGGTCACCCTGGCCGAATCCAGGAGGACGTTTTCCGCCCTGAACGTGCCGACGGCCTCCGGCAGGATGGGTGCAAGATGGACCACCCCGCGGGTGAAGACGGGATCGAACCGAAGCAGGATCCGCGCCAGCTGCACCGGGGCCGCCGCCGCCCACGCCTGCGGCGAGCAGGCCGTGGGATACGGCACAGGGCCGGGAAACTCGCCGCGGTCAAAGCCGCAGAAGAGCTCGGGCAGCCGGTTGTCGAAATGCTCGGCCGCGTCGAAGATTCCCAGGGCCACGCGCCTGGCCTCTTCGACGAATCCGTAGCGCATCAGGCCTGTGGCCACGAGCGCCGTGTCATGGGGCCAGACCGAACCGTTGTGGTAGCTCACGGGGTTGTACGCGCCCATGTCGGACGCGAGCGTGCGGATCCCCCAGCCGGTGAACATCTGCGGCGACATGAGGTGCTCCACCACTGACGGCGCCTTGTCCTCGTCCACGATGCCCGTCCACAGGCAATGGCCGATGTTGGACGTCAGGGCGTCCACGGGACGCTTGTCCTTGTCCAGGGCGACGGCAAAATATCCTTTGTCCGGCAGCCAGAACTTCTCGTTGAATGCGGTCTTCAGTTCTGCGGCACGATCAGCCCAGTGCTGCTCCAGGGGCGCGTCGCCGCTCCACCGTGCCAGCAAGGACCTGCCGATGTACGCAGCGTACACATAGCCCTGCACCTCGCACAGCGCAATCGGTGCCTCGGCCATGGTCCCGTCCGCAAAGTTAATGCCGTCCCAGGAGTCCTTCCAGCCCTGGTTCACCAGCCCGTGATCGTTGGGACGAAGGTATTCCACGAAGCCGTCGCCGTCACGGTCGCCGTACTTCTGGATCCATTCCAAGGCCCGGTCGGCATGCGCTATCAGCGGCTGGACCACATCCCGGGACAGGCCCCAGCGGCTGAGCTCACCCAGGAGGGCCACAAAAAGCGGCGTGGCGTCGGCGGTGCCGTAATAGGCCGTGCCGCCCAGCGAAAGCCCGGCGGTGACACCGAGCCGTACCTCGTGGGGGATGCGCCCCGGCTCTTCCTCCGAGTCCGGATCCACTTTCTTCCCCTGGAGCCCTGCCAGCGTCTGCAGCGTGCCGGCCGCGAGGTTCGGGTCCACCATCAGGCTCATGTAGGACGCCAGGAGGGAATCGCGGCCAAACAACGCCATAAACCAGGGCGCCCCGGCGGCCACGGCAGCACGTTCGGGGTGGTGTGCATCGAAAATCCGGAGCGAGCCCAGGTCGATCTGGCTCCGGTTCAGCAGGTCCTGCAGCCCGGTGTCCGCCACATTGATCCGGGGAACGCCTTCTTCCCAGTCCAGGTGGCGGCGGACGCCTTCGCGGTGGTGCGGAAGGCGTCCTTCAGTGAAGGGGTCCGCCGGCGCCTTACCGTTCACCAGCGGAACCACGATGACGCTTGTGGTCCACTTGCCGCGGGCCGGGATGGTGACGTGGAAGCGCAGCCCGTCCAGGCTGGCCACCCCTTCGCGTGCGCCGACGGCGGTGCCGCGCTGCTGCCCGTGCCGGACGGCCTGGATGACCAGCCGGCCGTCAGCCACTTCACGGGTGGTATCGGCCGGGCCGGTGGTGCGGCCGCCCTTGACGTCGAAGAGGTCCGCCTGGTCCGCGTCCACCAGCAGTTCGATGTCACACTCCACCGGCTCCGCTGCATAATTTTCCAAGGTGATGTCATCCTGGAGCCCCGGACCGATGTGCCGTGTCTGGCGGACCACCAGCGGGCTGTCGAAGCGCCCGTCCGGCCACTTGGCCCGCCCGACGAACGTGGCCGCGAAGGGCCGCGACCGCTGGGCCGCCAACGGCTCACGCAGGGAGCCGTTGATCCGAAGGACCCAGTGGGAAATGATGCGGGTGTCCTGGAAAAAGGCCCCGTTCGTGCCGCCTTCGGAACTGATGTCCCCGTTCCCGGCCGAGATGCAGAACGAGGATCCTTCCACCACTGTCACGGACCCTGACTCGGATGCGCCAGCCTCGGTATTGGCATTCCATGCGGTCACGGAAGGGCTCCCTTCTGAAGCGACGGGATGCTGCCGGCCATCCGGCAACATGTGCGGCCCTTAAAGATTCTGGTGCACGCGCGCCGCATCCGGAAGCCCCGTGGGCATACTCCCTTCAATAAGTTCCGTGAAGAGCTGCAGGTGGTCGGACACCATGCGCCCGGCGCTGAACCGCTCCTCTGCCGCTCCCCTGCACGCCGCCCGGTCCAGGGCCTCCGCGGCCTGGACGAAGTCCGCCAGTTCCCCGACATCGCCCAGGTAGCCGGTGCGGCCATGCTCCACGATCTCAGGCGCGGAACCGATCAATGTGCCCACCACGGGAGTTCCCGTGGCCAGCGCCTCGATCATGACGAGCCCGAACGGCTCGGACCACTGGATGGGGTTCAGGAAGGCCAGCGCTTCACCCATCAGCCGGTACTTGGCAGCATTGTCCACTTCCCCCACGAAGTCCTCGTTCGGCCCCAACAGGGGCTCAATGACGTCGTGGAAATAGCGAATCTCCTCCGGCTCCCGCATCTTCACCGCTATGCGCAGCGGCATGCCTGCCTGCCGGGCAATCATGATGGCCTCAAGCAACCCCTTGTCCGGGCAGGCCCGGCCTACAAAGCACAGATAGCCGCCCCGGCCGGTCCCCACGGGCACTGACTTCAGGTCCATGCCGTGATGGATGACCCGGGTAACAGGCACCCCCGGAGCGTGCGACGCCTGGTCACGGGAAATCGCGATGATGGCGGACCGCCGCGCGATGGCCTGGTAGATGTCCACCGCGTTCGAGTTCAGTGGACCGTGGATGGTGGTCACCAAAGGAGTTTCCTCCGGCCGGTGCAGGTACAGCGGTCCGGCAAGCGTGTGGTCGTGGATGATGTCAACGTCCTGCAGCGCCTCGTGCGCCCGGATCACATGGCTGAACTCCGAAATGGTCAGCCCCATCTCTTCCCCGGCCGAGGGCTGCATGCCGGGCACCAGTGGCACAGGGCAGCTGCTGTCCGAGGGCGCTGCCAGTAAAACCTCATGCCCCGCGGCGGCGAAGCCCCTGGCCAGGGTGTCCACCACCCTTTCAGTTCCGCCGTACGTTGACGGGGGCACAGGTATCCATGGTCCTGCAACCAGTCCTATCCGCATTCCTGGCCTCCAGGTGGTGACAGGCCGGGCTCCCCAGCTGGCCGGGCATATTTAATCGCGGACCTGTTCCGGCCCGCGGTATATCCGCTTCGTATGTCGTCTGCTTAACCTAACTCTGACTATTGCCCACGAACCACCGCGCCACAAGCCCTACTGTGGGGTATCTAACATGTGGTGGCCGGAATGGCTGCCGGGCCTGCGAGGTTGTTCCCAGCATGAAGATTGAGATCTGGTCAGACGTCGCGTGCCCGTGGTGCTACATTGGCAAACGCCGCTTTGAGGCCGCCCTGTCCGCCTTCCCGCACAAGGATGCGGTTGAGGTGGTGTGGCGCAGCTACCAGCTGGACCCAACCCTTCCCGAGCACTACGACGGCACCGAGCTGGAGTACCTGAGCACCCGCAAGGGCATGGCTCCGCAGCAGGTTTCGCAGATGTTCGACCATGTTGCACAGCAGGCCAGGGGCGAGGGCCTGAACTACCGATTCGATGCGGTGGTGGTGGCCAACAGCTTCACTGCGCACCGCCTGATCCACCTTGCGGCCGCACACGGCAAGCAGGATGCCGCCAAGGAGCGCCTGCTCAGCGACCACTTTGAGCACGGCAGGGACATCGGCAGCCGGGAGTACCTGACGTCGCTTGGCCGCGACCTCGGCATCGATGCCGGTGAGGTGGACGAGCTGTTCACTACGGACAAGTACGCCGACGACGTCCGCTTCGATTTCGAGGAGGGCCGGTCCCTGGGTATCAGCGGCGTCCCGTTCTTTGTCATCGACCGGAAGTTCGGCCTGTCCGGCGCACAGCCAACGGAGACGTTCACGGCGGCACTGAACCAGGCCTGGCAGGACGCCAACCCCCTGGTGCTGGTCAACGCCGGCGAGGGTGACGCCTGCGGCCCGGACGGCTGCTCCGTCTAGCAGCCGTTTACTGACACATCGCGGTAAAGTGTCTGTATGCCCCGGATCTCAGCGGCCAGCAATGCCGAGCAGCGCGCGGACACCCAGCGCCGCATCCTGACGGCCTTCGGCGAACTCCTCTTCTCCCACGGCCTGCCCGGCCTGACCATGACGGACGTGGCGCGGCACGCCGGAGTGGGCCGTACCGCGGTGTACAACTACTACGCGGACATCGAAGAGCTGCTGATCGCGTATGCCCTGGAGGAGACCGAGAAGTTCCTGACGGAACTGCGCGACTCCCTCAACCGCCTGGACAACCCGGTGGAACAGCTGGCCCTGTACGTGCGCGCCCAAGTGGTGGACCTCAGCCGCCGCCACCTGCCGCCGGGCCCTGCCATGGGGGCCGTGCTGTCGCCGTCGTCCTTTGCCAAACTCGCGGACCACGTGGGCGAGCTGAGCGTGCTGCTGCAGGGCATCCTGCGCGCCGGCATGGAGCAGGGCTACCTGCCGGCGGCGGACATCGGCCAGCAGGCGCAGCTGATCCTTGGGACGCTGTCCTCCAGCGCGGCAAGGGGCAGCGACGAGCCGGAGGAGCTGGAGGCGCGCGTCGCCAGGACGGTGCGGTTCATCCAGCTGGGTGCCGGAGCCAGGTTCGACGACGCCGGCCACCCCGTCCGGCTCGCGCCGCTTCCCGCCGTGGCCGGCTAGCGATTTTTAGCGGGTGGGCGCAGCGGACGGGTTGACAGGCCGCTTGTCGTCGTCGGCAACGCGGCGGCTTTCCCGGGGGCAGCTGAGCTTGCCAGGGGTCTGGTCCACCAGGTCCGGCGGGGCGAGGGCGGCGTAGTCCTGGGAGAGGATCACGTCCACGCTGCCGTCCGTCCTGCCGTCCTGGAAGTAGTCGGAACCGGGCAGGTTCCGCTGGACGCTGAAGGCCGCAGACTGTCCCGCAGCCCCGGAGATCACAGCCGCCACACCCCGGTAGCCGGCCTCGGTATTGGACACGGCGCCCACCACGAATTTCCGGGCCAGGAACTCGTCCGCCACCGAGCGGGCCAGCCCGGGCCGGCTGGTGGAGTTGTACACATTGAGGTTGATCTGTTCAGGCGGGGTGTAGTCGAACGTTCCCGCAGGGCAGGTGGACACCGTTTCCTGGGCAGATTCGGCGGTGGGGATGGCCAGCTTCCCGTTGATGATGGCCAGGGCGGCGATGATGCCCGCGGCGATCAGGCCGATGAGGAGCACCAGGACCACGCCGTGCAGGACCCGGCGGCGCACCCGGGCGGCATCGTCCGCGTCCTGGGCGGCCTCTTGAAAAGTGGCGCGCAGCTCGGGGCCGCTTACTACGTGGTGGCCGTGCAGGACGCTCGGGTCCTCGGGCCGTTTCCTAGCCATCGAGCACCAGGACCCGGGCGTGGATCGCGGTGCGCTGGTGCAGGGCGGTCCGGACTGCGCGGTGCAGGCCGTCCTCCAGGTATAGGGTTCCCTGGTACTGCACCACGTGCGGGAAAAGGTCGCCGAAAAAGGTGGAGTCCTCGGCCAGCAGCGCTTCCAGGTCCAGGGTGCGTTTGGTGGTCACCAGTTCGTCCAGCCGGACCGGCCGCGGCGGCAGCGAAGCCCACTCCTTGGGCGTGCTGTAACCATGGTCGGGGTAAGGGCGGCCCTCGCCCACAGCTTTGAATATCACCATGCCACCCTAGGCATCCTGCCGGCCCAGCGAAAGTGCCCAGCCCTGCCGGCGGCAGGTTGTAGCCAAACGGTGACCATCCGCCACACGGGGGTGGCTTTCGGCTGTCCGCTCCGGGAGTTTCCGGCCCTGCTGACAGAATGGAGGCATGACAGCATCCGAGTCCCCCGCCATTTCCCTGCCCGGCGTCCGCCTGCCGTCCTGCCCGCCGCTGGCGCTCCTGCTCGACGTTGACGGGCCGGTGGCGAGCCCGCTGACCCGGGACGTCAAACCGGAAATCATCGCGGACCTGGTAGCCCTGGCGGCAGCAGGAATTCCGGTGATCTTCAACACCGGCCGCTCCGATGCCTTCATCCGGGAACAGGTCATGGAGCCCATGATCGAAGCCGGCATCCCCACCGGCACCATCATCCACGCGGTCTGCGAAAAGGGTGCCGTGTGGTTCAGCTACACCTCGGCCGGGCCGGGGCCCATCCATGTGGACCGGGACCTGGCCGTGCCCGCAGCGTACGGGGACGACATCCGCCGCCTGGTGGCCGAGGATTACTCCTCACACATGTTTTTTGACGAAACCAAACGGGCCATGGTGTCGGTGGAGCAGCACATCGACGTGCCGAGTTCTGATTACCTCGCCGAACAAAAACTTTTCGACGCCGATGCCATGGAGCTGATGGGCCGCCACGGGCTGGGGGTGGTCCGGCTGGACCACCATGCCCCGGACTCCGACGACGAGGTGGACTACCGCGTGGACCCCACCATCATCTCCACCGACATTGAATCGGTGCGGCTTGGCAAGGACCTTGGAGCCAGCCGGGCGGTGGAGCTCCTCGCGGCGCAGGGCATTACGCCCGAGGCCTGGCGGACGGTGGGCGACTCCCGCACGGACTACGCCATGGCAGACTGGCTGCACCACAACGACCATGCCGTGAAGCATGTGGATGTCCGCCCTGCGGACGGCGTCCCGGACAAGCCGTATGATGTCCTCACTGCAGCGGATCTGGGACTCGAGGCAACGATCATCCACGACGACGCCGGCGGCGCCTTCCTGCGCAGCTGGCGGGAGGCGCTGGGCGCCTAAGCCCTGCCGGCACCGGGCCGGATGCACCGGCCGAAACATGCCGTTTCCCACGCGCGGCTATCATGCAGGTAGGAAGGCTTACTTTGACCAGCACGGAGACAACCATTACAGAAGCACCGGTTCAGGACGAGGTTTACTACGGCGGCCAGGCGTCCGTAGAAGAACAATTTCATTCAGAGGTAACGTCAGCAGCTGCTGTACAGCGCTTCAGGCTCCGCCCGGACGTCATCCGGCACAAGGGCCGCTATGCCGTCATCAATGACAACAGGACCCCCTACCAGGCCATGGTGGAGGACCTGTTGTTCCTGCGCAACGTGTTGGCGAACGCGGGCCTGGCCTACCTGCTGGTCCGGGGCAACAATGACCGCCCTGTGATCGCCCTGGACTGGAAGAACCGCAAGAAGCTCCGGGCGGCCTTGGTGGAGGCGTGCCGGGACGAGCCCTTCTACTCCATGACCGTGGACGCGAAGAAAAAAACCTCGGTACTCGTCGCGGACGGCGAACTCTCGTCCAACCGGCAGGCGCGGATCTTCCGCCTGTACCGGCCGCGGGTGGAGCCCGTGGGCGGCTTCGAATTCGGCGCCTCAGCCGGTGTGCAGATCGAACTGTGGTCCTTCGAAGGGGAGGAACTGATCCTTCCCATCGAAAACTCCCTGACCCGCAGGACCCTGCTGCGGCAGGACGCCGTCCGCGGCACGGTGGAACGCTACGGCCACACCTGGCCGACCATCGAGAACATGTTCGCCGACCATGCAAGCGATATCAGCTTCGACATCGACCTGGTCTTCTCCTGGGTGGACGGAAGCTCCCCCGAGTACATCGCCGCCCGCCGCGCCCAGCAGAAGGACGTGGTGCTGGGTGAGGGCGACGACCACGAAGCCCGCTTCCGGCAGATCAACGAACTGAAGTACGCGCTGCGGTCCGTCTACATGTTCGCGCCGTGGATCCGCCGCATCTTCATCGCCACGGACTCCCCCGCCCCCGCCTGGCTGGCAGACCATCCTTCGGTGACCATCGTCCGCAGCGAGGAGTTCTTTGCCGATCCCTCCGTGCTGCCCACCCACAACTCGCAGGCGGTGGAGTGCCAGCTGCACCACATCGAGGGCCTCTCGGAGCACTTCCTGTACTCCAATGACGACATGTTCTTCGGCCGCCCGGTCAGCCCGGACCTGTTCTTCACGCCGGGCGGGATCACGAAATTCATTGAGGCGGAGACCAGGATCGGCCTTGGGGAGAACGCGGCCGAGCGCAGCGGGTTCGAGAACGCCGCCCGGGTGAACCGCAAGCTGCTGTGGAACCGGTTCGGCCGGATCACCACCCGCCACCTGGAGCACTGCGCTGCACCGCTGCGCCGGAGCCTGGTGCGCAAAATGGAGCAGGAATTTCCGGAGGAGTTCCGCAAAACGGCTGCCAGCCGGTTCCGTGCCGCGGACAACATCTCGGTCACCAACTCGTTCTACCACTACTACGCGCTGCTCACCGGACGCGCGGTCACGCAGACTGCCGCGAAAGTACGCTACGTGGACACCACCATGCGGACCGGGCTCAACTATCTTCCGAAGCTCCTGTCCAAGCGGAACGTGGACTTCTTCTGCCTCAACGACGGCAGTTTCCCGGAAGTGAGCGCGGACGAGCGGGCCGCGCTGGTCACCGACTTCCTGGAAAAGTACTTCCCCATCAAGGCT
>NZ_JARHXQ010000218.1:0-5642 GCF_029222765.1 Arthrobacter sp. Cr_A7
GCCGGCTGTCCTCCGCGAGGGCGCCGTCGATGGCTTCGGGGTCGGCGTCAAGGTCGAACAACCTGCGGACGCGGCTCAGCAGCGCCGGCAGGTCGCGAAGGTCCACCGCGCCGATGGTGAGGGTCAGGGGCCGCTCCCGGGCGCCGGCGTCGTACTCCACCCTGAAGCGGGCGTCGCCGTGGGGCAGCCGCAGGGTCCGGGCGTAGGACGCAGCCGTCCCTGCCTCGATTCCCGGGATGGCACGCACCGCCAGGAACGTGAAAATGCCGGGATCGAACGGCTTGCGGTAGGGGAGGCTGAGGGTCAGCGCGGTGGAGCCCGCCGCGGATTTTGTGGTCCGTCCGGTCAGGCGCAAGGCCGTGGGGGTCATGTCGAAAACGTCCAGCATGGTTTCGTTGAACTGCCGGACGCTGCTGAAGCCGGCAGCGAACGCGATGTCGGCGAGCTTCATGGATGTGGAAACCAGCAGGGTGCGGGCTGTCTGGGCCCGTCCGGCCCGGGCAAGGGACAGCGGCCCGGCACCCAGCTCCTGCACGAGGATCCGGTTGAGCTGGCGGGAGGAGTAGCCCAGCCGCGCAGCGAGGCCCTCCACGCCGTCCCGGTTGATCACGCCGTCGTTGATCAGGCGCATGGCGCGGCCGGCGACGTCCTGCCGAAGGTTCCAGGCAGGGGTACCGGGAACCGCCTCCGGAAGGCACCGCTTGCAGGCCCGGTAGCCGGCGTCGTGCGCCGCAGCGGACGTCTCGTAGAAGGTGACGTTCGCGGCCTTGGGCGTCCGGGCCGGGCACGAGGGACGGCAATAGATCCCTGTGGTCCGCACGGCAGTGTAGAACTGCCCGTCGAAACGGGTGTCCCGGGCATCGATTGCCCGGTAGCGCTGCCAGAAGTCCATTACTCCATCCTGCCAGCCGCCGGACGCCCCTCCTAGCGGAAATCGGACATGGCCGTGGCCCGCCCGGCAGTGCATTGCGGCTGGACCGCGGGGAATTGGGTAAGGTCTGGCCATGAGCGAAAATCCCTTACCGGCCGGTCCGCCGCTGCGGGAAATCCTCGCCGGCGACGCCCGCGAGCTGGCCCCGAAGCTGCTGGGTGCTGTGCTCACGCACGATTCGCGCGAAGGACCCGTCTCCGTCCGGCTGACCGAGGTGGAAGCCTATCTGGGGCCGGAGGATTCCCTGCACCCTGATCCTGGATCGCACACCTACCGCGGCCCCACGCCCCGCAACGCGCCGATGTTCGGCCCCGCCGGGCACCTGTACGTCTACTTCACCTACGGGATGCACCACTGCACCAACATCGTGTGCGGCCCGGACGGGGTAGCTTCCGCCTTGCTGCTGCGTGCCGGGGAGATCGTGGACGGGGTAGAGCTGGCGCAACGGCGGCGGCCCACGTCCAAGAGCGCGGCAGACCTCGCCAGCGGTCCCGCGCGGCTCGCCAAAGCATTGGGCTTAACGACGGCGGACAGCGGGCGGGACGCCCTGGCGCCACCGTTCGGGCTGGTGCTTCCGTCCGGGCCGGCCGTGCACGTCAGTTCCGGCCCGCGGGTGGGTGTGGCCGGAGCAGGCGGCTCCGATGAGTACTCGTGGCGCTTCTGGATCACCGGGGACCCCACGGTCTCCAAATACAAGGCCGCCCAGCCCAGGAAACCGAAAAACGTGGCCGGGGCGGCCGCTGCAGCCAAATTTCACCAGCGTTAACGGAAATGGTTGTAGAATGGACGGTCTGTCTTTTGCGATAGGGGAACGTTAAATGCTTGACGCCGATTTGGCCCACGAACGGGAGTATGTAGCCGGCCTGTATGCCCGGCTGGAAGAGCTCCGCGAGGAAAAGCGCCGGCAGTTGGCGCAGGTCCGCCGGGCCGGGGCTGTAGGCACCATGCAGAACGTTTCCGAACGTGACGCTTTCGCCGCCCTGTATGAGGACCGCCTGGCGCAGCTGGATGCGGTCGATGACCGGCTGGTCTTCGGACGCCTGGACCTGGACTCGGGCGAAGCGCAGTACATCGGCCGCATCGGCCTCACCACCGAGGACCTCCAGCGGCTCATGGTGGACTGGCGTGCGCCCGAAGCCGGACACTTCTACCAGGCCACAGCGTTTGACCGGCAGGGTGTGCGCCGCCGCCGGCACCTGATCCTGCAGGGCCGCGAGGTCAAGGCCATTGAGGACGACGTCCTGGACGCCGGGATGCTGGCGGACAACGAATCGCTGCAGGGCGAGGGCGCCCTGCTCGCGGCGCTGAACTCCAAGCGGACCGGCCGGATGTCCGACATCGTCAGCACCATCCAGTCGGAGCAGGACCGCATCATCCGTTCCTCCATCTCCGGTGCCCTGGTGGTCCAGGGCGGGCCCGGCACTGGCAAGACCGCCGTGGCGCTGCACCGCGCCGCCTACCTGCTCTACACCCACCGCGACCGGCTCAAAAGCGCAGGCGTGCTGCTGGTGGGCCCGTCGTCGTCGTTCATGAAGTACATCGAACGCGTACTGCCCTCCCTGGGTGAGACCGGCGTGGTCATGGCCAGCCTTGGGCGCCTGATGCCCGGCATCCAGGCCGTCCCGGAACCGGATGCCGCCGTGGCAGCGATCAAGGGCCGCCTGGATATGGCGGACATCGTGGCCAATGCCGTGTCCAACCGGCAGCGGATTCCCGGTGAAAACATGATCCTGCAGGTGGACGGACGGAAGCTGGTGCTGACGCCCCGGCAGGTCCGCCGCGCCCGCGAACGTGCCCGGTCCACCGGGAAGCCGCACAACGAGGCACGGGTGACCTTCGTCAAGATCCTGCTCCGGGAGCTCACGGAACAGCTGACCGACATCGTCGAGGCAGGCAACATCGGCAACAACGCCGACCGCTCCTACCTGGCCGAGGACGTCCGGACGGCGCGCGACGTGCGGATCGCTCTGAACCTGTGCTGGATGCCCATGACGCCGGAGAAGCTGATCTCCGAACTGTTCGGCAAGCCGGCAATCCTGGAGTTCTGCACTCCCAAGCTTTCTTCGGCGGAACGGGCACTGTTGCTGCGTCCCTCGGATGCGCCGTGGACCGAATCCGACGTCCCGCTGCTGGACGAGGCCGCCGAACTGCTCGGCGAGCTGGATCCTGCGGCGGGACGGGGGCTGGCACAGCAGGAGCACGACCGTGCCCGCGACCTTGCCAACGCCAAGCAGACACTCGTCAACATGGAAACCGCCGGGGTTGACGCCCTGATGACGGCCGAAGACCTCGTGGACCAGAACCAGGAACGCGAGGCCAGGCTGACGGCTGCGGAACGTGCCACCAGCGACCGCACCTGGGCTTTCGGGCACATCGTGGTGGACGAGGCCCAGGAGCTTTCGCCCATGCAGTGGCGTCTCCTGGTCCGGCGCTGCCCCCTGAAGTCCTTCACCATCGTGGGGGACATTGCCCAGACCAGCTCTGTGGCCGGCGCCAATTCCTGGCAGGGTGCCCTTGCCCCGATGTTCGGCGACCGGTGGCAGCTGGAGGAGCTGACGGTCAACTACCGGACCCCGTCCCAGATTGCCGAGGCCGCGGTGCGGATGGCCAACGCCGCCGGCCTGGTGGTGTCTGCACCGAAGGCAGTCCGTGAAGGACGCTGGTCGCCCATCATCGATGAAGTGGAGCCGGGCACTCTGGTCAACAGGCTCGTGGAAGTTCTGCCGGAAGAACTTGAAGCGCTCGACGGCGGCCTGCTGGCTGTCATTGCCGAAGGTGACCTTTTGCCGGAAGCCACCGCAGCCCTGCGCGCCGCCTACGGTCGGCGCATCGGCACGGGCGCGGGCAGCTACGAACAGGACATCGTGGTCATCAGCCCCCGGGACGCGAAAGGCCTGGAGTTCGACGGCGTGGTGGTCCTGGAGCCTGCCCGGATGCTCAACCACGAGCACGGCAAGGTGGGCGACCTCTACGTGGCCATGACCCGTGCCACCCAGCGGCTGCGGCTGATAGCCGGAGAACCGGTACCCGCCGGCATCGTCCGCTGAGCCGGTACTGCTAACTTAGAAAGCGTGTCAGAAATCAACAGCGTCGAATCGCAGCAGAACGACCCCACTTTTGCCAACATCTGGCAGGAGCTGAAATGGCGTGGCCTGGTCCACGTCTCCACGGACGAAGCAGAGCTGGAAAAGCTCCTCGCCGGTGGGCCGGTCACCTACTATTGCGGGTTCGATCCCACCGCGCCGAGCCTCCACCTGGGCAACCTGGTCCAGCTGCTCGTGATGCGGCGGCTGCAGCTGGCGGGCCACAAACCGCTGGGACTTGTGGGCGGCTCCACGGGCATGATCGGTGACCCCCGCCCTACGGCGGAACGTACGCTCAACACCAAGGAAACGGTGGCGGAGTGGGTTGGGTACCTTCAGGGCCAGGTGCAGCGGTTCCTCAACTTTGACGGGGACAACGCTGCCCGGATGGTGAACAACCTGGACTGGACCGCGCCGCTGAGCGCCATCGACTTCCTCCGTGAGGTGGGCAAGCACTTCCGGGTGGGCACCATGCTCCGCAAGGATGCCGTCGCTTCGCGACTGAACTCCGATGAAGGCATCAGCTACACGGAGTTCAGCTACCAGATTCTGCAGGGCATGGATTACCTGCAGCTCTACCGCGACTACGGCTGCGTATTGCAGACTGGCGGCTCGGACCAGTGGGGCAACCTCACCAGTGGAACCGAACTGATCCGCAAGGTGGAGGGCAAGAGCGTCCACGCCCTGGGGACGCCTTTGATCACCAACTCGGATGGCACGAAGTTCGGCAAGAGTGAGGGCAACGCCATCTGGCTCGACGCCGGGATGTGCAGCCCCTACGCCTTCTACCAGTTCTGGCTCAACACTGCCGATGCGGATGTGGTGGACCGGCTGAAGGTCTTCACCTTCCTCACCCGCGCGGAGATTGAGGACATCGCCACGGCTGTTGCCGAGCGCCCCTTTGCCCGTGAGGGACAGCGGAAGCTCGCCTTCGAAGTAACGTCCCTCGTTCACGGGGTGGAAGCCACCGAAAAAGTCATTGCCGCCTCGGCCGCCCTCTTTGGAAACGGTGACCTGGCTGCACTGGACAAGTCCACGCTCCAGGCGGCGACGTCCGAGCTTCCGTCCGCCACGGTCCAGGTGGACGCACTCGGAATCATCGATCTCCTTGTTGCCTCCGGGCTTTCGGAAAGCAAGTCTGCTGCCCGGCGCACTGTGGGGGAAGGGGGCGCCTACGTGAACAACGAAAAGGTGCTGGATCCTGAAGCCGTGATTTCCGAGGACGAGCTCCTGCACGGGCAGTACCTGCTGCTCCGCCGGGGCAAGAAGAACCTGGCCACTGTGGAAGTCCTGGTTCCGTAACAGGGGCAGACGCCACCCCCGCTTTGCCACATGCACGCCCCTCCGCAGCCGATTTGCACGGCCGCGGAGGGGCGTGTATTGTTTTCTGAGTCGCCGCCGCTGAGTGGTGACAAACCCCCAACTAATAAGAAGCAATTCTTGATCACGCAGAGCGTGGGTTGAAGAAATGCTTCGCTTTTGGCTGGGCGGATTCATTCCGACAGAGTGAATTCCGGGAAAACAACCGGATTTGCAAAAGCGAGAATGAATGAAATAAGATTGAAACATCGCAGCGAAGAAATACGAAATATGAATTCAGCTTGCTGAATTGTTTCGGGAATATTCGA
>NZ_JARHXQ010000219.1:0-478 GCF_029222765.1 Arthrobacter sp. Cr_A7
GCCGGGAACGGTGACGCCCTACACCGTGGAGATCAACGGGACACACGTCTGGCCGGCGCCGGAACAGCGCGGGGTGGATGACTCAAACCCCGACGGCCAATTCCCGCCGTCGGTCATTGCCACCCTCAACCCCGGCAAGCCCCTGCGTTTGGCCTACGGTTCCTGCCGCACCAGCGTCCCGCATGATGCGGCCGGAAACCGGAGCCACGGGGTGGACTCCTTAAGGGCCTATGCGCTGAACATGATCTCCGGCAGCAGCGAGCCGTGGCCGGACCTGGTGGCCTTCCTGGGGGACCAGGTCTACGCCGATTCCACCAGCAAGCAGATGCAGGAGTTCATTAAGGCCCGCCGGGACATCAAGGCACCGCCCGGCGAGGAGCTGAAGGACTACGAAGAGTACGCGCACCTCTATTACCTCGCCTGGTCGGACCCGGCCAACAGGTGGCTGCTGTCCACCCTGCCCAGTGCGATGATCTTC
>NZ_JARHXQ010000021.1:0-2380 GCF_029222765.1 Arthrobacter sp. Cr_A7
ACAACACATCAAGCACCGCTCACTGAAAGGTCTCACCATGAACTACTTCTCCGCACTTGCAACCGGCGTCATCCCCAACCCCACGCCGACGATCCCGGCAGAGGCAGACGGGCTGCTCCTGGTCTTGAACTGGGCCTCCGGTATCGGCCTGGTCCTCGGCGTTCTCGGCGTCATCATCGTCGGCATCGGCATGGTCATCCAGCTCCAGCGCGGCGAAGGCGCACAAGCCATCGGCAAGCTCGGCTGGGTTCTCCTGGGCTGCATCATCATCACCGGTGCCGCCGGCATCGTCCGCGCCTTCGTCTAAGCCAGCACCAAGAACGGGAGGTTCACCATGAGCCAGTCAACAGAGAGCACCACCGAAAGCAATCCGTTCACCAAGCCCGGGTTCATCATCGCGGCCGCGCTGGTGGTCGCGCTGATCGCAGCAACCATAGTGATCGTCCTGCTCCCCAAAGGACAGGGCAATGCACAGCCGGGCCCTGAGTCGGGGGAGTTCGCAGGGTCGGGGGCAGAGAGCCCCAGCGCTTCGGCTGGGGCTGGTGCGAGTGTCTGCGGGCTCCCGGCGTCTTCGGAGACCGCTTTGGGTGCTGCGCCCGAAACGAAGTGGGAGCTCGTCGGAAAGATGGCAACACCCACAGAACCAGAGACCTACGGCCCTGGAAATACGGATGTAGACGGATTCCGATCATGTTTCTCCCAATCACCAACAGGCGCGTTGTATGCGGCAGCCAACGTCATCGCCTTGGCGTCGTCTGGGGACCGGGCTCAAAACCTAAAAGTGGCGGAAAACCTTTTGATACCTGGCCCAGGGCGGGACGTGGCATTAGCTGAAGCGAAATCCAAGCCAGCAACAGCTGCACCCAGCGCCACAACCGTTCAGTTTCGAGGCTTCATAATCAAGAGCTATTCCTCATCAGCTGCAAACGTCGACCTGGCCTTTCAGACTGACAAGGGCCTTTTGGGCCACGTAGTTGTTCCTCTGCAGTGGAAAGACGGCGACTGGAAAACAGCCATTGCTGATTCTGGCGACATGATCAATGAGATTAGCCAGATCAGGGATCTCAGCGGGTTTATCCCCTGGTCTGGCGCCTGACATGGACGAGCGAGAATGCACGCCAATGGATGTCGAGTGCCATGCGGGGAACTGGGCGTCAGGTCTTGCCGACGATGCCATCGGCAATCTTGCCAAGGGCATCATGGAGGGCATGAGTCAGATGGTGACGACTCTGTCTACCTTTTGGGTGTCGATGCCTACGGTGAACCTGGCCAGTGAAGACGGCAGCACACCAAGCCCGGTTGTCTCTGCGGTCAGTAGTGAATTGATGCCGTGGACGCTGAGTTTGGCGGTTCTCGCTGTCATCCTCGGTGGCATCCGGATGATCTGGGAGCAGCGTGGTGCGCCGCTGAAAGACCTGCTCCGTTCGCTGCTCACGCTGACTTTAGTGTCCGGCCTTGGTCTGGGTGTTATCTCGATTCTGGTGATTGCGGCTGACGCTTTCTCGGTTGCCATCATCGAGCGTTCCACGGACGGCAAGGGATTCGCAGAGTCCATGAGCATCTTCCTTACGCCCCTGCAAACCGATGTCGGCGTGTTTATTCTCATCATCCTGGGCCTCGTCGGGCTGATTGCTTCACTGGCCCAGATCGTGCTGATGGTGGTGCGCAGCGGCATGCTGGTGATCCTGGCCGGCATCCTGCCCACGACGGCCGCGTTCACGAATACCGAGATGGGCAGGCAGTGGTTTCAGAAAGCGGTTGGCTGGACGATTGCGTTCATTCTCTACAAGCCGGCTGCCGCCATTGTTTACTCGGTTGCGTTCCTTCTGATGGGAAACGCCACGGGCCAGGACGGTCTGGTGGGCTCGATCACGGGCTTCACGTTGATGATCGTTGCATTGTTCGCTTTGCCGGCGTTGATGCGGTTCGTAACGCCGATGGTTGGTGCCGTGGCTTCGGGGAGCGGGGCAGCGGGCGGGGCAGCGGTTGGTGCCCTAGCCACGGGTGCCGTCTCCCTGGGCCGTGGTGGCAGTGGAAGAGGCAGCGCCACGCCAACACCTCCGACCACGAATAACACGCAAAGCACTCACCCCGGGACCTCACCTAAGGGCAGTGATGGAACGCCTGGTCCTCGGGGCGGGGGAGGTCAGCCCACTCCGGGTGTTACGGGTCCGGGCGGGGCCGCAGCTGCTGGCCCGGCTGGCATGGCTCTAGCCGTGGGGGCACAGGTGGCGTCCAAGACGTCGCAGGCAATCGAGAAGACCGCGCAGGATTCAACCGGGGAGGGCCCCAGTGGCAGCAATTAACACCGAATATAAGGAACCGTCCTACGGCAACTGGCGGGTGCCGAAGTCAGCGGGCGTGGCGAATTTCAGCGCCA
>NZ_JARHXQ010000220.1:0-11933 GCF_029222765.1 Arthrobacter sp. Cr_A7
GCCGTGTAGGTGCCGTGAGCGAAATGTTGATGCCCATACGTCCCCCTTGACGTAGTTGTTGCGCTGACCTGTAAAAACACTCTAGGAAGCCAGAGGACCAGGCGGAAGCATATATGACCGTCATCGAGATTTATTGTGTCGATCTTGAGCCTTCACTGCGTCCAGCGACATCTGCCGGTAACCAGCGCCCGATGCGGAGCCGGCGACGGCTGGGGGAGGCGTTCGTGGTCTCAGGCGAACGCCCACGTCGCCGGCTCCAGTAATGACCATATGGCCCCTACCCTTGTGGGACCCGAGTAATTGGTACGCGTTTCGTGAAGCCGAAGTACCTACCCGGAGGTTTGTGGCGGTTAATCGAGCGAACGAAGGAACGTCCTCACCGCGGCGTTGAAGGCGTCCGCGGCCTCTATGTTGCTCAGGTGCCCGACGCCGGGGAGTACGACGAGCTGCGATGCGGGAATTCTCCTGTGCAGCTCCTTCCCGACTGCCAGCGGCGAGCGCGCGTCAAGGTCGCCATGCAGCACCAGCGTCGCGATGTCGATGTCAGGGAGGATGCCGCGAAGGTCGGCATCCGCCATCGCCCGGAGCATCGTCAAACTGGCTCGCGGGTGAATACGGGACATCAGCGCGAGTGTTTGTTCGGCCATTTCCCGCGGTGCAGACCCGGTGAGCATACCGGGCAGGTACTTGGGCAGCCAGTCCTCGGGAGGCTGAGTGATGTCCTCACTGATCATCTGAACGCGCCGCTGCACCTCGTCGGCTGGCAGGGAGCCGGCCCAGCCGGCATACGCCCCCGCCAGGATCAGGCTTCTGGGCAGGCTCGGGTGTCGCCCATAGAGCGCCGTGGCAAGTGCTCCGCCGAACGACAGGCCAAGGACGTGCGGGCGGGGCAGGCCAAGCGCGTTCACGAACCCGGCCAGGGTGTCGGCGAAGTCGTCCATGGAGAAAGACTCAGGCGGGTCATCGGATCCTCCGCTGCCCGGAGCGTCCCACGCGACGAGATGGAACTCGTCACCGAGAGCGTCGAACTGCGGGCCCCAGGATCGGCTGTCAAAACCAAAGCCCCCATGAAGAAGGATGAGGGGTTCGCCTGATCCCGCAACCCGATAGTTGATTTTGAGGCCGGACACGGTAACTGCGCCCATGTACGTAGCTTGGCATCCGGCGGCCAAGCCTGGCAACGCTGCCCAGACGACGCTCCGGGCTGCTACGTCTCGGTCCAGCTCTCTGCAGCTACCCCATACTCCGGCCGGCCGGCGGGCCGGTACTTCTGGATGACGAGACCGCGGGATGTAGTGGACGACTCAAGCAGCTCTAGCTTGTAGTCCGGCCCGGACTCCGGGAACAGCCTGTTGCCCTGACCAACCACCACGGGATAGACAGTCAGGTCGATTTGGTCCACGAAGTCGTTGGCAAGCAACCAGCGGACGAGGGAGAGGCTGCCGGGCACAACCAGGTCGCCCTCCCCTTCCTCTTTCAGCTTCCGAATGTGTGATGCAATGTCACCGGTCAAGACAGTCGTCGGTTCCCACGCTGGCTGGGAAAGCGTGGTTGAGACGACGTACTTCGGGCGGTTGTTCAGCGCCGCAGCGACCGGATCTTCCGTAGCGTCAGCCATCCCCGAACCCCAGGAACCGGCGAACACCTCGTACGTCCACTTGCCGAACAGGAATGCTGCGGCGTTCCCATATACCTCGTTGAGGTAGTCGCGGGACTCGGGGTCCAGCAGCGGACCGGCCCAGCCCCCGCGCTCGAAGCCGCCTCGACGATCCTCATCGGGACCACCGAGGCCTTGCATGACGCCATCAACGGTGACGTTCATCGTGACTTTCAAGTCCATTTCCTGCTCACTTTCTCCGGCGATAGGTACAGGTGCGGGACGTAGGCGGGACTGTGTCAGCCCGAACAGTTTCCACCCTGTGCTTGAGGCACCGCTACCTATGCTGTCCGTCTTCATGAAAAGGTTTTTAGGGGACTCCTGGCCCGCGCTTCTATCCAGCACCCGTGGGCTCGGCGGTTGGCACGAGCCGGTAGGCGAAGCGGCCGTCCACGCCATCGTCCGGGCTCATCGTGAAATCCGCTCCCTGCGTCGGCAGCAGCAGGGGTGTCTTCAACGCCTGTCCGTCGCACGGGACCCGCACAGGGGCAAGGACTTCAGCCCCCGCCGACGTGGACACGGACAGCTCAGCAAAGGTTGGCCCTATGCAGACGAAGTGCAGTTCGTACTCGCCCGGTTCGGCCATCAGCGTTCCCGTGCTGGTGGTCTTGCCGCCGTTGGTCCCGCGTAGCTCGCCCGGGATACGCGGCTGCAACTGCCCTGCCGACCACGCCGCCAAGTCCTCCAGCTCCGAAGCCGTGGGGTACGGGTTGGTCTGCACCTCGAAGGACCGCGGCTGCGGTGTTGCCACCGGCGGGGACGCCGGGGCGGGCTGATCCTCCGGTCCGGCGTACTCACAGCCGGGAAGGGCAACGGCCAGGACGGCCACACCGAACAAAAGTCCCCCGCGCCGTGCCGGCGCTCCCCCATGAGCTGACATGGGTCCTAGTCTATGGCCTGCCGCCTCCGGCAGTGCCAGTATGTGGAGGATCAGGTTCACTCCAGGCGCCCATCGGGCAGCAAGGACGCGCGACTCATGACGTATGTAACCGGCCTGGCCGATGTGGGACCGGACGACGTCGCCGTATCCGGCGGCAAGGCCGTCGGATTGGGCGGCCTCATCCAAGCCGGGCTGCCGGTGCCGCCGGGGTTCGTCCTGACCACCGCCGCCTACGCTGATTTCGTCGCCGAAAACGACCTTGCGACGGCTATCCAAGACGTGGCTGCACTGCCATCGCAGGCGTCACCGCAGGACTACGAGGACGCCTCGGAGCGGATCCGGACCCTGTTCAGCAACGGCGCCATGCCGGCCGGGATCGCAACAGAATTAAACGAAGCCTACGGGCTGCTCGGCGGCGAAGGCGCAGCGGTGGCGGTGCGCTCCTCCGCCACAGCCGAGGACCTCGCCTCGGCCAGCTTCGCCGGGCAGCAGGAAACCTACCTGAACGTTCGCGGCGCGGAGGCCCTGGCAGAAGCCGTGATCCGCTGCTGGGCCTCCCTTTGGACGGCGCGCGCCATGGCCTACCGCGCCCGCGAAGGCGTGGGACCGGACGAGGTACGCCTCGCCGTCGTGATCCAGCTGATGGTGGAGGCCCAGGCCGCCGGGGTCATGTTCACCGCCAACCCCGCCAACGGGCGGCGGGACCAGACGGTGATCAGTGCCGCGTGGGGCCTGGGCGAATCGGTGGTCAGCGGGACGGTCACCACCGATGACGTGGTGGTCGACGCCGGGACCGGCACCGTGGTCTCGCGGCAGACAGCCGACAAGGACGTCATGACCGTATACGCGGAGAACGGGACCCGGGAGCAGCCGGTGGCGGCAGACCGCCGTCGTGAGCCCGTCCTTGATGACAGCGCGGCGGCCGAGCTGGCCGGGTACGGACAGCGGATCACGGAGCATTTCGGGACGCCGCAGGACATCGAGTGGGCGCGCACCGCAGACGGTTTCTTCATCCTGCAGTCCCGCCCCATCACGGCGCTGCCGGACCCGGCGGCCGACACCCCGGAGACCTGGCCCCTGCCCTATGCCAAGGGGCTCTACTTCCGCGCGAGCATCGTGGAACAGCTGCCCGACCCGCTCTCACCGCTGTTCGCCGACATGGTTGACGGGTCCGTGGCGCGGTCGCTGCAGGCACTGCTGGCTGAGGCCCTGGGCAAGAACGTGATCCGCGACGGCGACGTCGGGCTGCCCACCATCAACGGCTACGCCTACTACTATTACCGCACCTCCGGCATGTTGCGGATGATGGGCAAGGCGCCGGCCGCCATAGGGGCGCTGGCCCGCGGCAAGGCGCACATGGGAGTGGCCGGCTGGCGCGAGTTCTCCCACCCCCGGTACGAACGCGTGATCAAGGACTGGTCCGCGAAGCCTCCGGCGCAGCTCACCGGCGGGGAACTGCTGGCGGGCATGCAGGCGCTGCTGGACGCCGGCACCGTGTACTACACGGCCGTGCAGTCCATCATTCCGCTCGCCGCCAGCAGCGAGCTCTCCTTCCGGGCGTTCTACGACAAATTCGTCCGGCGCGACGGCGATCCCCCGGCCCAGACATTCCTCCTCGGCTACGACAGCGAACCCATCCGGGCGGAGAAGTCCCTGTACGACCTGACCGGCTGGGCCCGCAGCGACCCCGGGCTGACGGCTGCTTTGCTGGAACGTCCGACGGCGGTACTCGCCGAGTGCCAGCGCACCGGTTCCGCACCCGAGGGTGTGGAGGGAGTCCTGTGGCAGGAATGGCGTATCGCCTTCCAGGAGCATCTGGCCCTCTACGGCCACGCCGTCTACAACCTGGATTTCGCCAGCCCCGTGGCGGCCGACGATCCGTCCGCCCTGCTGGAGACGGTGAAGTTCTACCTGCGCGGGCAGGGCACCGACCCCCACGAGCGGCAGCGGCTCTCCACCGAACGCCGGGAGGAGCTCACCCGACAGATGACCGAGCGCCTGGGACCCCGCCGGCGGGCCGCGTTCCTCCGGCTGCTCCGCTGGGCACAGGAGACGGCGCCGATCCGCGAAGACGCGCTGGCCGACGTCGGGCTTGCCTGGCCGCTGCTGCGGCGGATGCTGCTGGAACTCGGGACCCGGCTGGTGGCTTCCGGCGTCATCCCGTCGGCGGACGACGTGTTCTGGCTGCGCTTCCAGGAGCTGCGCAGCGCCGTCGAATTCGGCCTCGCCGACGCCGCAACCGGGGCCGGCGTGGCCATTTCCGGAGCCGTCCGGCCCGTCCGCGCCGCCGCCGTCGAGGAACGCAGGATGCTCTGGCGTGGCCAGGCGAAGGCCGCCGCCCCGCAGATGCTGCCCGAGAGCCGGTGGATGGAACGGGCCTTCGGGTCCATGATGCCTGCCGGATCGCAGCACCAGCACGGCGACGTCATCAAGGGCGCCGGGGCCAGCGCGGGCCGGGTCACCGCTCCCGCGCGCGTCCTGGCCGGACCGCAGGACTTCGGCCAAATGGAGCCCGGGGACGTCCTGGTGGCCCGCATCACCACTCCCGCGTGGACGTCGCTCTTCGCGATGGCCTCCGCCGTGGTGACCGACGTGGGCGGACCACTGAGCCACAGCTCCATCGTGGCCCGCGAGTACGGCATCCCCGCCGTCCTCGGCACCGGAGTTGCCACCCAACGGCTTGCCACCGGCCAGCAGATCACGGTGGACGGAGACGCCGGGACGGTCACCCCCGAGCGGCCGGCCGGGAACGATAGTGCTCCGCCAGCCTCGCCAGTCCCTCATCGATGGAGACGGAGGGGGTCCAGCTAAGAAGCTCGCGGGTCTCGCGCTGGTCGAACCAGTGCGCGGTGGAGAGCTGTTCGGCGAGGAACCTGGTCATCGGCGGCTCCTCTTGCCGTCCGGCCCAGGTCCAGAGCTTCTCCACCACCGCTCCCGCCGCCCGCGCCACCACACCGGGCACGGACCACGACGGCGCGGGGACGCCTCCCGCGGCGCAGATGCCCGCCAGCAGCTCACCCACCGGGCGGGGCTCGCCGTTGCTGACCACCAGTACCCGGCCGTGAACGTGGTCCATCCGGTGCAGCGCGGCGACGATGGCCGCGGCGGCGTTCTCCACGTACGTGGTGTCGATCAGGGCCGCGCCGGCGTCGAGCAGCGGCAGGCGCTTACGGCTGGCGCGGGCCAGGACCCGTTCCACCAGCTGGGTGTCCCCCGGGCCCCAGACGATGTGGGGGCGCACCGCGGAGACCCGGAAATCAGGTGCGTCCGCTGCCAGCGCCAGCAGCTCCGCCTCGGCCTTGGTGCGGGAGTAGTCCCCGTGGGCGTGCTCCGGGTCCGCCGGCTCCGCGCCCAGCCCCGCGATGGCGGCGCCTGAGTTGGCGACGGACGGGGAGGACACGAACACCATGTCCCGTACCTTGGCTGCCCGGGCGGCTTCGAGCAGGCGGCGGGTCCCTTCGACGTTGACCTCGTCGAACTCCGCGGCGCGGCCCGTGAAGGACACCTTCGCGGCGAGATGGATGACCCCTTCGGCGCCCTGGACTGCTTCCCGGAGCGCATCATCATCCGTGACAGAACCGCGAAAGTCCGTGACGCCGTCGACCCCTGACGGACGGCGCTGGAAGGTAGCGACGTCATGGCCCTGGCGCACCAGCAGCCGGGCAACTTCTCCCCCGAGCAGCCCGCTTGCGCCCGTGACGAGGACCCTCACGGCTTTCCCGGACGGCCGCCGGCCAGCACCCGCGACGCCCAGCGGGACAGCCGGGTCCTGTCGATCTTGGCGTTGTGCCGGATGTCGGTGGGCTGCGCGGGGACTGCGAGCACGGCCGAGACCTCGACGCCGGACTCAAGGGCTGCCTTCCGCACATCCCCGGCCAGCTGCGTCCCGGCAGGGCCGGCTTTCCGCGCGGGCGGGACGGTCTCGACGACGGCGACCACGGCCTGGGTGCCCGCCGGTCCCACCCCGGCGATCGCCGCCAGCCGGACGCCGTCCAGGCGTTCGATGGCCTGTTCGGCGCCCACCGGCGTCACCACCCCACCGGGCGCCGTGACCACGTGGGCGAGGCGGCCCTCCACCCAGAGCCGGCCGGCGGCGTCGAAGTGCCCCACGTCGCCGGTGCGGTGCCATCCGGGCAGGCTGTTGCTCTCCTGCTGCGTCAGCCAAAGCCTGTCGTACGCTTCCTTGACGTGCGGCGCGCTGACCAGGATCTCGCCTGTGACCCCGGGCTCCGTCAACGGTTGGGACCCGGGCGCGGTGCCGTCCGCTGCCAGCGGGACGACGGCCACCCGGGCGCCGTGCACCGGCCACCCCACGCACACGCCGTTGCCTGCTCCCGCTACGGCGCTGGCAGAAGTCGCAGTGCCGGCGGCAGCATCGGCGTCGGCAGCCTGGATCTGTTCCAGGCTGATGTCCGTGACCGGCAGCGCCTCGGTCATCCCGTACGGGGTATGCAGCGAGGCCGCCGGCAGCAGCCGCTGCACCTCGGCCAGGAGCGGTTCCGGGACGGGCGCGCCGGCGGACAGGAGCAACCCGATACCTTCCAGCGCTTTATGCCCGGCCTCGTTCAAACCATCCTGGGTGGCAAGGACATTCCGCAAAGCCGCCGGCGAGGCGAAGACCACCGTGGCGTCGATGGCCGCGGCGGCGTCGGCGAGCGCGCTGGCCGTCAGGGTGCGGGGTGCGGTGACGTCCATGGCCGGCGTCACCGACACCGCTCCCAGCGCCGGTCCCAGCAGGGCGAACGGGGCGAAGCCTGCCACCAGCCGGGCACTGGAGCGGATGCCGAAGGTTTCGGCCACTGTGTCCCGCATCGCGGCCAGCTTCCGGTGCGTGTAGAGCACGCCTTTGGCGGGGCCGGTGGAGCCGGACGTGAAGAGGACGGCGGCCGGGGCATCCGGATCCACGTTGTCCGCCAGCTGCCCAGGGCTGCGGCCGGCACCGGAGCGTGCCAGGGCCTCAAGGGAGGTGTCGGTCCCCAGCATTCGGCGGCGGGCGGCCGGGAGGTCCCGCACGCTGATCCGCCGTCCCGGCCAGCCGAGCACCGAGGCAGCCGCCAGTGCCTTGTCGATGCCGATGAGGAAGTCCGGGGTGGCACCTTTCACGGCGCGGCTGAGGCCCTTGGTTCCCAGTCCGGCGTCGGCCACCACCACCACGGCGCCCAGACGCAGGCAGGCGTACAGGGCTACGGTCAGGTCCACGCCGGGCGGAACCATCAGGCTGACCCGGCTGCCGCTTCGCACTCCGGCTTCGTGCAGCCCCGCGGCAAGGTCCAGGATGTTCCGGTCCAGCTGCCGCCAGCTGAGCGAGCGGGCCACCGTGCCGTCCGGAGCCGTTTCCGCGACGGCGGTATCGCCTCCCGCCGAACCCGTTGCCTGCTCGCCGAGCAGGTCCCACAGGGGGCGGAATTCCGACAGCGCCGGCTCGTCTAAGTCCTTCTGTCCCTGGCTTCCGGCCGTTACGGCTTCGGCTTCAAGGGATCCACTGCCGTCTGCACTGATGTTTCCGGCGAGCCACTGGAAGATCGGCGCGGCAATATTCCGGTCTTCCGCCACAAGGTGGCCGGCGCCTTCGAAGCGGTGCACGTCCGCGTGGGGAAGCCGGGTGATGAGGTCCTTGAGGTACCGGTCCGAAAAAATGGGATCTTTGGGGCCCCAGAGCATGAGCGCCGGGACTTTCAACCCGTGCAGCCCTTCCGCCACACCGCTGAGCGCCGGGAAGCTGGGGTGGGAGGCGTCCACGGGAATGTCCGCCACAAAGTTTCCCACTCCGGCCCGCCTGTCGGCTCGGCGGTAGGGGGCCATATAGGCCTGGCGCACGTCGGCGGGCAGCGGCGGGTGTGCCAGCGAGTGGGTCACCCGCAGGAAGGCGTCCGACGTCGTTGTTCCCCACTGGTGCACCGCGGGGTGCAGGGCAAGCCGCAGAGCCGGCGGGATGTCCGACCCGGATGGTTGGTGGACGGCCGTGTTGGTCAGCACCACCCCGGCGAGGTGCTGCGGGTGTGCCAGGGCCCAGCCCAGGCTGATCACGCCGCCCCAGTCGTGGCCCACCGTCACCACGGGCCCGTCCAGGCCGAGCGCGTCCGTCAGGTCACCGAGGTCGTTGATCCGGTCTGCCAGCCGGCGGAAGGTGCCGGTGCGCTCCGAATAGCCCATATCCAGCTGGTCCACCGCTACCACGCGCCACGGGTGGTCCGGATCCGATCCGGCCGCCAGCAGCGTCCGCCACAGGTACGACCACGTGGGGTTGCCGTGCACGCACAGCAGAGTGCCGGCGGGGGCCAGGCCGAGCCGGGCGAGCTGTGCGCCGTTGTCCAGCCGGTGCCAGCGGCGCACCGTCCCCGGTTCATCGGCGCCGGACGTGGACACGACATCGACGTCGCGCGACCACTCCGGGTCAACGCCAGGCCAGTCTGCGGCTACCAAACGATTTCCATCATGGCGGTGTTCAGCCCGGACCCGACGCCCATGCAGAGCACCCGGTCCCCCGCTTCGAGGGATTGCGCTTCGGCGGCGAGGGTCATGGGGAGTGACGCCGGGCCCACGTTGCCCCAGTGCGGGAACGTGATGGGCACCTTGGCAGGATCCAGGTCGATGGCGTCGATGATGGCCTGCGTGTAGGCATTGCTCACCTGGTGCGTGACGTAACGGTCCATGTCTGCCCAATCCCACTCCGGACGCGCTTCGTGCCAGGCGTCGACCACAAGCTGCAGGCCGCCGTCGAGCAGGCCCTTCGTGTCGGTGGCCATGCCGTCGATGCCGCCCACGCACAACTCATGGTGTTCGGTGCCGGCGCGCATCACACCGCCGACGATCCGGTGCGCGCCGGGGTGCTGGTCCGCCGGGCCCAGGACGGCGGCGGCAGCTCCGGAGCCCAGGGTGAGCGTGGCGAACTCGCGGTTGAAGTCCTCGCGTGTGGTCTCGGGCCGCTGGAGACGGGCCAGCGTGGCCTCCTGCGTGGCCTCGGCATCCTCGGCGTTGACGATCATGGCGTACTTGATCTGGCCGGAGTCGATCATGTTGGCCGCCAACGTCAGGCCGTTCACGAAGCCCAGGCAGGCGTTGGCCAGGTCGAAGTTCATGGCCGACGACGGCAGGCCCAGTCCGTGGTGGATCTTCACCGCAACGGACGGCTCAAGGTTCCGCCGCGTGACCGAGGTGTTGATCAGCAGGCCGACGTCGGACGGTTCCACGCCGGCCTCGGCCAGGGCCTTCGCGCCCGCTTCCGTGGCGGCATCATCAAACGACGTCCCGGCAGCCCACCAGCGGCGGTGCGTTACACCGGCAACCCGCTCCAGCAGCCGGGGCGGGAACTTGAGCCGGTGCAGGGTGGACGCCAACCTGCGGTCGAAATCCGTGGAACTCACAATCCGTGGAGCTTCGACACTGCTCACCGAAAGCAACGCTGTGTTGCTGTGCCGGAAGGTTGCATTTCCTGCCAATTCAAGCCCCTGTTCGTTTCCGTCCTGCAGCCATGCGCTGACAGTACGTTAGCCGACTGACCAGAAACGCGATGGTAAGCATGCTTAGGATATGTTACAGGCGCATCGGCGGGCCGCCAACCGGAAGCGGAAGAGCTGCGCGGGTGATATCACGGGACAAGCCTGACGTTCCCGCCCCGGAGGCTGGTACGGAAGCCGTCAACCTGGACGGCGACGTCCTCAAGCACGAGGCCTTCGGGCAGGCCCTCGATGCTGTGCTCGATGGTGACGAATGTGCGCACCACAGCGGCGGTGGCGCCGGAGAGGAAGTCCGGACCGCCGACGTCGATCGAGCTGGGCTCGACAACCAGTTTGCCGCCCTCTACCTCCACCGTTCCGGTGGCGGTGACGCGCAGTTCGCGGCCCAGGGCCTCGACGGTGCGGACCACCGTGGCCTGGCCACCTTCGGCGGGGCGGACCACCGACCCGCCGCCGAGCTCGTCAGCCACTACCTCGAACGGGACCGTCGCGTCCACGGCCAGGCGTGCAGCCACCAGCCCGTCCGGCCCTGTCACCACGTCCTGCCCGACGGCACGCACGTCACGGAGCATCGAGCCCGCAGCCACCACTGTCCCGGCGTCCATTTCCAGGTCGGCAAGCCACACCTCGTCCCCGCCGAGGTCCGCGGGAGGCTCTGCGCCTGGCCGGGGCCCGGTACCCTCCGTCGTCGGCGGTACGGGGCGCGCCTCTCCCCCGCCGGCCGGGCTGCTCGTTACCCACCACATGATCACCACCGCGACCGCCAGGAGGAAGACCATCCCACCGGCACCGATCAGCCAATCCTTCGCACGCGTCCACTTCACTAGGACAGTATGGGTGGCCAAGCTGCGCTGGACCGGCGCTGCGCGCGTGTCATCAACACACGCTGATTCCGGAACCGAACTCCCGCTGTGATAATCCGGTAGGTATGTCTTCCTTATCCCAATCGTCCGCGACGGCATCAGCCGCCGAGGAACGCAGCGCCCGCATCGCCGTCACCCTCTTTCCCTTGCTCATCCTGGCCGGAGGAGGGGTTGCGCTTGCCGCCCCGTCAGCCTTCACGGGGCTTGCTCCCTGGATCAACCCCCTGCTCGGAGTCATCATGTTCGGCATGGGGCTGACGCTTACGCCTCCTGACTTCGCCGTCATTGCCAAACGCCCGGTCCCGGTGGTGATCGGCGTCGTGGCGCAGTATGCCATCATGCCGTTCCTGGGCTGGCTGGTCGCGGCGGCGCTGGGGCTGCCGCCGGCACTGGCCGCGGGCGTCATCCTGGTGGGCTGCTGCCCCGGTGGAACGGCTTCAAATGTTGTGTCCTACCTGGCCAAGGGTGACGTCGCCCTGTCCGTGGCGATGACCACCGTGTCAACGCTGATCGCTCCCCTGCTGACCCCGGTGCTGGCCTTGTGGCTGGCCGGCCAGTACATGCCGGTGGACGCCGGTTCCATGGCGTGGTCCATCGTCCAGATTGTGCTGTTCCCTGTGCTGCTGGGGCTGGTGATCCGGCTCTTCCTGCCGCGACTCGTCAACAAGGCGCTGCCGGCCCTTCCCTGGATTTCGGTACTTGCCATCACGTTAGTGGTGGTTGCCGTTGTTTCCGGAAGCGCAAAAGCCATTTTCGCCGCCGGACTGCTGGTTCTTGTGGCCGTTATTCTGCACAACGGCCTGGGGTACGCCCTCGGCTACGCTGCTGCCCGCCTGTGCAAGCTGCCGATTCCTTCCAGGCGTACCACTGCCATCGAGGTCGGCATGCAGAATTCAGGCCTGGCAGCGGGGCTGGCACGGCAGTACATGACTCCCGAAGCGGCCCTCCCTGGCGCCATTTTCTCTGTCTGGCACAACGTGTCCGGGGCGGTCCTGGCGGCTTACTGGCGCCGCCGCAGCACTCCTGCCGTGCGCGACGGTCAGCCGGTTCCGGCGGCTGTTGCGGAGTAAGCGCAC
>NZ_JARHXQ010000221.1:0-4689 GCF_029222765.1 Arthrobacter sp. Cr_A7
GCCTACGACGGTTTCGAGGGCAGCCAGCAGCTCGGAGATTTCGGCAGCCAGGAGATGCGGCGCCACCCCCTGGCGCGGCAGGAGCCGTATCTTCAGGGCAGGGGTTCCCTTGACGTCGTAGGTGGTTACGGTGGCTCCGGCAAGGTCCGGACGTCCGGCAAGGGCGTGCTTGAGGGCCTGTTCGGCCACTCCCCCGCCAATCCGCACGTCACCGGGGACCTCACCGGGATCGTACTCGGAGGCCAGCAGGTTGGAGCGGCCTTTTCCCTGCTGGGCGATCCAGGCCACCATGAGCCCGATCAGCAGCAGCAGGACCAGCGCCACGATGATCCACAGCCAGCTTTGGGTCCGGCCCGGGAACCTGGTGGCGTTGAACATCTGGTTGATCCCGTTCCACACGCCCGGGGACCAGGAGTGCCACCACGCCGCGACTGCGGGCACGGTGGCCAGCAGCATCAGCAGGACACCGATCGCCAGGAGCTTCAGGCCCAGGACGGTGAGCAGGATCCGGTTGAGGAGGGTTGGTGTGCTGTTCACGCGCCCACCACTCCTGACGGTGCCACATTGACACGGGCGGCAGGTGACGGATCGAGCGCCATCTGGTCCAGCTCGTCCTCGATGGCGGCAAGGACTGTCCCCTCGTCGACGGGTACGCCGGACGTGGGCCTGACGTTCACCAGGACCTGCCGTTGCGAGACCACCACCATGACCTGTTCGGGGGTGACATTTGCCGCCAGCCTGGCGCGGCGGGCCAGCGACGAGGCTATGACTTCGTCGTCAACCACGACGGCGGGACGGGCGGTGGCGTGGCCTGAGAGAAGGTGCCGGGCCCGCCGTCCGGGAAGTATTCCGTTGAGGAGAAAGACCAGGCCGACCATGGCAATCACTGCCCCGATCGCGCCAAGCAGAAGCGGGGTTATGCCGGCGGGCAACGCGACGATACGTTGCGCCGCCACCTGCGGCTCGATGAGCCAGGCCGGTTGGCCGATGGCGTGTACGGCGGCTTCCAGGAGGCCGTAGGCGGCGATCACCGTGACCAGGACTGCAGCGGCGATCGCAACGGCCGCCCTTGTTGAGTGGGTTTCGCGGTACACCACGCGGCGCATGTCAGGACGCCGTCCGTTGTCACTGCCCTCCGGACTCCGGGACCTGCGGTCCCCGGCCTCCACCCTGCTGCTCACTGGACGCGCCCTCCTTCACTGATCCTGGCGCCGCTGATCCTGATATCCACCCGGCTCAGTTGTGCACCGCTGAGGTCGGTGACAGTTTCCAGGATGCGGGCTTTGGCCCGGACGGTGCGGTCCCAGATGGAGCCGCCAAAAACCTCCACCCGTGCCGGGTCTACGGACACATCCTTTAAAGGCGGAATGCTGATGGGCGTGACGAGGGACAAAGCCAGGAGGCCGTCGTCGTCCGTCCAATCCGCCCGGACATCCTGGGCATCGACGCCCAGGGCATGGGCGGCCGCCGCTTTGGCGAGGCTTGTCAATGCCTGCGTGCTGATCCGGTTGTGGCCGCTGCGCGCCTGCCCCCGCACAGCCGGCGCAGGCGTGCTCATGAGGATGAGCGCCGGCCGGTGATGGCGTCCAGGACGCCGCGCAGGTCCAGCTTCCCCTCGGCGGCGCGGCCCAGGAATGCCCCGATGACCATAAAGAGCAGGGAGATCAGGAATCCCCACAGCCCGAACTGGAGGGACATGAATGCAACGAAGGCCCCCATCGCGATTCCTGCAACAGTGAGATTCACAGCAGCGCCTCCCTGTCGGCAGTGCCCGGTATTGTCGGTTTAACAGGAGGCGGAACGAAGACGTCGGTGACTTCGACGTTCACCTCGATGACCTGCAGTCCCACCAGTTCCTCGACGGCCCGGTATACGGCCGCCCGCACCTGGTTGGCGAGGGCGTGCAGGGGCGTGCCGTAGCTGGCCACCAGGCTGATATCCACAGCTACCTGCGTTTCGCCCACCTCGGCATGGACCCCCGCAGCATGGTCCGTACTGCTGCCTACGGCATCGCGGATGGCCCCCAGCGCGCGGGACCCCGACCCCAGGGAGTAGACACCGGGGACGGCGCGGGCGGCGATTCCGGCAACCTTGGCCACCGCCGTCTCGGAAATCACTGTCCGGCCCAGTCCCGGGACCGGGACGGGAACCGGCACGGCGGCACTGTGACTGCCCTGGCCGGGTTGTGGGTTCTGGTATTCCATCAGGCACTCCCCCTTCTGTTGTTCCAACCCTATCCCCAGCCGGCGCTGATGTGCTGTTATGCCTGTCAGCCCGCCTTTTTGCCGCGCTCCCTGGCCGGCTGCCAGCGCACCTTTAAACAGCCCACATTGAAAGAACCCAGGCGGGGAGGCCCCCAAGGACATCCCCGCCTGAGCGGTGCCGCTGGCTCAGCAGCGGCGGTTACGGCTGGTGCCGCCGTCTATTTGTAGTGTCCTTCGCCGCCGACGCGGACGTTGGTGGGCAGGTAGCCGAACGGCCCAAGGCCGTTCTGGCCGAAGCTGCGGTCCACCTGGGAGACGCCATTACGGAAGTTGATCTTCACCGTGGGCGAGAGCGAGCCGCCCCGGACGCCGTTGACGTTGTCGATGAAGGACTGCACCAGGCCGCCGGGCTGCACGTAGTGCGAGTAGGCCTGGAACTGCCGACCGTTCTGGTTGGGCGTGGGTGCCTCCGGTGATTCGGACGGCAGGTTCAGGTCCGTCGGCGAACCGAGCGCCAGGCCGCTGTTGTTCATCGGCTGGTAGTCGGAACGGACGCCGTCGCCCACGAAGCCGTAGACGCCGTCGGGGCCGCGCATGCCCGCTGCATACGTGAACTGGTGGCTGATGGTGAACAGGTAGTACTTGTTCTTGCCGCCTTCGTTCTGGATGAAGATCTGGGGACGCTCGGTCTGGTCGTTGACGCAGTTCGCCGAAAGGATGGGCGGCAGGAAGGACCACTTGGTGAGGTCCTTGTTGTCCGCCACGGCCAGGCCCACGTTGGCGGTCTGGTAGTAGGCCCCGCTGCTGTTGACCTCATCCACGGACTCGGCATTGGCGTCGCCGGGACGGTACCCAAGGTCTTCAGGCTTGCACTCGTATTCACCGCGGGTTCCGCCGGTGTTGCCTTCGAAGACCATGAAGGTCTTGCCGGGGTGGGCCGGGTCGGCGAATGTGTAGGGGTCGCGGAAGGCGAAGCCCGGGTTCTGTTCCTTGGTCTGGTACATCGTGCCGTCCGGTTCCAGCAGCTTGGTGTGCTGGAAGCCGTCGAACGTCACGCCGTTCTCGTCGGCGTGGATCTTTCCCAGGGCCTTGGCGATGGCAGCATCGGGGGCAATGCCGCCGCCACCTGCGTTCCGCTCGGCCACGTCGTAGAAGGTGGTGGCGGTGTAGAACACGTTGACCTGGTTGCCCTGCATGAGGCGGGTGGAACCGGACCATTCAGTGTTTCCGATGGACGCGCCGTCAGCGAAGACGTGTCCGCCGTAGTTCCACTTATCCTTGGCCGGGTCGGCGTTGGTCTTGCGGAAGAAGTAGCCGATGCGGGCGTTCCAGTGCCGCTGGTCGAAGCCGTAGCCGGCGTGGCGGTCGGCGACCAGGGAGAAGACGACGTCCCAGCCTTTGTAGCTGATCTGGTTCGCGTTTTCGTCCGTCAGGGACCAGGTGTCCCAAACCCAGACGTCGTCATTCATCGCGGGGAAGTCCTCGGGGATCTCCGGCATGGTGACGTCGGGGCTCATGGAGTTTTCGCCGGCAGCCACGGTGGAGTCGCTCTGCGCCATGATCTGCTTGGCATCCGCGCGGGTCCACTTGGAGGTGAAGTCCGACGCCGGGTCGTGGGCCTGCTGGGTGTGTTCCGTGGGGAGGGGGAAGCCAGGGGTGGGCGCGGGCATCTGCTCAACGGCCGGCGGGTCCGCGGGCTCGTTCGCCTGCGCCGATGGCACGGCCAGGAAGGCCGAGGCCGCTACGGCCGTCGCCAGTGCTGCGGCGGCGGGACGCCACCGCAGCGGCCGGCGGGTTTGGGGGTGCTTGTGCATTGTTGCTCTTCTCGCGGAGTTGTAGCTGTTCGTGGAAGACGGGCGGGTGCCCTGTTCCTCACACTCCGGAGTCCTCGATAACCCTGTTGGCGTCATCGAGGACGCCGTTGTATCGAGGGGAGGGACCTGGGTGCGGTCCCAATGCGGGCCCGGCGTCTGGGGAGATCCCGGGCCGCTGTCCACGCTAGGCACGGTGCGGGGCCCGCTCCAAACCGTGTTGCAAGCCCCGGATTCCGCACCTGCCGGGTCTGGTGCAAGCGCTTACGCATTCCAAGGCGCGCGCGTGCCACAACGGTTTTGCAGGAGTCAAATGTTTCAAAGGTCAGTCAAATCTTTTGTGGCTGGTCTGGACCGTGTGGTTCATGCCACGCGGGTTCTGTGGGGCACTTCACAGGAGTATGTCCCATGCAATTCCGGCTAAGGCAGCGAAATACCCCCGCACATGGACATCTCCCCTGGAAATGCCAGGGGGATTTGTCTTTCAAGGGGGGACTAAGCTGCTGGCCGGGGTCAGGGGTCCGGTTGCCAGCACCGGAATGACGCAGCACCAGGCGCCTGCCCCTGCCTCGTTATGGGCAGGCCGCACATGACACACCCGGGATTTACACACGTTTTGTCCTATAACCCTCGTTAGGAAGGTTGCTCATCCGATAAGAGGGGGTGCGTTAAAT
>NZ_JARHXQ010000222.1:0-28159 GCF_029222765.1 Arthrobacter sp. Cr_A7
GCCTCGACGGTCATCTGGATGTCGTGCGGGTGCGATTCCTTGAGGCCGGCCGGGGTGATCCGGACGAACTTGCCCCGGGCCTTGAGCTCGCCGATGGTGGGAGCGCCGGTGTAGAACATGGTCTGGCGGAGACCGCCCACCAGCTGGTAGGCCACCGACGCCAGCGGACCGCGGTACGCCACGCGCCCTTCGATGCCTTCCGGGATCAGTTTGTCGTCACCGGACACGTCCGCCTGGAAGTAGCGGTCCTTGGAGTAGGACGTGTTCTTGCCGCGGGACTGCATGGCACCGAGGGACCCCATGCCGCGGTAGGACTTGAACTGCTTGCCGTTGACGAAGATCAGCTCGCCCGGCGACTCGTCGCAGCCTGCCAGGAGGGAACCAAGCATCACGGTGTCGGCGCCGGCAACCAGCGCCTTGCCGATGTCGCCCGAGTACTGCAGGCCGCCGTCGGCGATCAGGGGAACACCGGCAGGGATGGCTGCCTTGGCGGATTCGTAGATGGCGGTGATCTGCGGGACGCCCACACCGGCCACCACACGGGTGGTGCAGATGGAGCCCGGGCCCACGCCCACCTTGATGCCGTCGGCGCCGGCGTCGATCAGGGCCTGGGCGCCTTCACGGGTGGCTGCCTGGCCGCCGATGATGTCCACATGGGCCGCAACGGGATCGGACTTGAGGCGGCGGATCATGTCCAGCACACCCTGGGAGTGGCCGTTGGCGGTGTCCACGAACAGGGCGTCGACGCCGGCATCAACAAGTGCCATGGCGCGCTCCCAGCCGTCCCCGAAGAAGCCGATGGCAGCGCCCACGCGGAGCCGGCCTTCGTCATCCTTGGTGGCCAGCGGGTACTGCTCGGCCTTGGTGAAGTCCTTGGTGGTGATCAGGCCCTTGAGGCGGCCCTGCTCATCAACGAGGGGAAGCTTCTCAATCTTGTTCGTAGCCAGCTTGTGCGAGGCTTCCTCGCGGCTGATGCCCACGTGCCCGGTGACCAGCGGCATTTTGGTCATGACGTCGCTGACCAGCCGCAGCGGGAAATCGGACTCCGGGACAAAGCGGGTGTCGCGGTTGGTGACGATGCCGAGGAGGCGGTTTTCCTCGTCAACTACGGGCAGGCCGGATACCCGGTACTGGGCGCACAGGTTGTCCAGCTCCAGCAGCGTTGCTTCGGGACGGATGGTCAGCGGGTTGGTGATCATGCCCGACTCGCTGCGCTTGACGCGGTCCACTTGATCCGCCTGGTCGGCGATGGACAAGTTGCGGTGCACCACGCCCAGGCCGCCCTGGCGTGCCATGGCGATGGCCATCCGCGACTCGGTCACGGTGTCCATGGCGGCGGACAGCAGCGGGGTCTGCACGGTGATCCGCTTGGAAATCCGCGAGGAGGTGTCGGCCTCGGACGGAATGACGTCCGTGTGGCCCGGCAGGAGCAGGACGTCATCGTAGGTCAGGCCGATGAAGCCAAAGGGGTTGTGTTCGGGCTCGGTCATGAGTGCGCCTCTTACCTTGGTTGCTGGGGCGGGCAGGGGTTGCAGCCGATGACCAGCCCGTCATTACGGAACTGGCCTGTGCAGAAGATGGGGACACCGCGATGAACGGCGTTCCGGGGCAGAAAGTGTTGAGTAAATATTAGAACCTCCGCGCCGATCCCCCTATTCCACGGCTGCAATGTGAGCAACCGCACGGCCCCGGGCTGTGCCGGCCGGGCCAGCGGCGGCTCAGCTCCAGCCCGTGGCGGCCAGCAGCCGCTGCTCGAACATGGGGATCATGCTTTCCACGTAGGTCCGGGTCAGGTGGTTGTCGTCCTTATAGACGTAAACATTCCCCACCACGGCCGGGCAGACTCCGCGGGCGCAGATGAAGTCGCTGAGGTCCATGAGGTGCAGGCCGTCGAGTTTGCCCCGGTAGCTTTCCAGGGGCGAAGGCTCCACGAGCGACTCGCTCAGGGCCGGGTTGCATTCGGGCGCGTCGGCACCGTTCCGCTGGACGCACTCGGGCATGTTGAACGTGAAGCGCGGATTGTCCCGGATGCCCACCACCTCGATGCCTGCCTCGGTGAACGGGCGGACGCCGTCCAGGTAGCCGGGAACTTCGGTTTCGAACGGCGCCTCTTCGTGGGTCAGCGAGGCCACGGTGAAGACCGCATCGGGCCGGTGTTCCAGCACGTAGGCGGCGCTGGCGCGGTTGTAGGCGTTGCATTCGGCATTCCTGGTTTCCGACTCGGCCCCGAACCGGCAGGCCGGCATCAGCAGGGTGACCAGTTCCCAGCCCCGGGCTTCCGCGATGGGTGCCAGCGCGCCCAGGTACTGCTGGGAATGGGAATCACCGAGCACCACAATCCGCTTGGTGGCACCTTCATCAGGGACCGCCTGCCGGCACCCTTCCAGGATGGGGTCGGCGGTGGCGTTTGCGCCCGCACAGGGGACGTGGATGCCGGCCCAGTCGTTGTCCAGCGCGGACGGGCCCGGAATGATCTTCGCGCCGGGGGCGGGCAGGGCGGCGTTTTCCGGGCTGAGTGCCGCGGCCCCGGGCGTGAGCTCGCGCGGCTGCGCCGCCGTCGCTGCTTCCTCTGCCGTGAGCGTCGTCTGCCATACGGCCACGGGTCCGGCAAGGACGGCACCGCAGGCAACAATGACGACGGCGGTGCGCCACGCCCGCAGTTTGGGCCAGTGCCAGTCGCGCAGCGGCTTTTCCACGAAGCGCGTGGTGAGGACGGCAAGCACGATGGAGGCCCCGACGATGGCCAGGCCCTGGACAAGGTTGGGCGCCTCGACGCCGGTGGCGGCGAGCGCCAGCACCAGGACCGGCCAGTGCCAGAGGTACAGCGCATAGGAGTTGTCGCCCAGGGCCACGGCCGGCTTGCTGCCCAGGAAGCGGTCCACGCCAAACCGGCTGCCGGTCTGTCCCGCCACGATAATGGCGGCCGCCGCCAGGGTTGGCCACAGCGCCACGAAGCCGGGGAACGACCGGTCCACCGTCAGCAGCAGGCCGCAGGAGACCATGGCCGCAAGGCCCGCCCAGCCCAGGGCCACGCGCAGGGCCCGGCCGGGTTTGAGGTACGGCAGTGCAAGGGCGAGCAGGGATCCCAGGGCGAACTCCCAGAGCCTGGCCCGGGTATCGAAGTAGGCGTATGCCTGGTTGGTGGCCGTCTGCTCCACGGAGTATGCCAGCGAGACCGCGAAGACCGCGCCGAAGGCCAGCGCCAGCAATCCCCGGTAGGTCAGTACGCTGAAGGCAGGCATGCGGTGCAGCAGCGCCAGCAGGACCGCGGCGCCGGCGAAGACCAGCGGCCACAGGATGAAGACCTGGCCCTGGATGGACAGGGACCAGAAGTGCTGCAGCGGGCTGGCGCCGGCATGGTCCTGCGCGTAGTAGTCCACAGCGGTGTTGGCGAGCAGCCAGTTCTGGCTGTACAGCAGCGAGGCCCACGCCTGGTCCAGCACCTGCGGCCAGCGGCTTTGCGGAATGATGAGCCACGTCCCGGCCAGGACGCCAAGGATGACAACGACGGCGGCCGGCAGCAGCCGCTTGAACAGGTGCAGCCAGTGCCGCAGGAGGTTGAGCGGGGTGCCGGCTTCGACCTTCCGGACGAAGGACAGCGTGAGCAGGAAGGCCGAGATCAGGAGGAAGATGTCCACTCCGCCGGACACCCGGCCAAGCCACACGTGGTAGGCCACCACCATCAGTACTGCGAGCGCGCGGAGGCCCTGGACTTCGGGACGGAACGTGGGTTTCCGGCGGGAGCCGGCAGTGTCCGCCGGACGGCCCGGTGCAGCCTCTGTTCGCGCAATCAACACAAATGACCCCTCAAAACCGGCTGGCAAAAACATCAAGCCTACGGGCCGGCGACGCCGGATGGCCAATCATGAGAGACCGGTCACGCTTCCTTTTCTCCTGCGCGGGCACTTTCGCGGGCTGCCATCGGGG
Organism: Arthrobacter sp. Cr_A7; assembly: GCF_029222765.1. Lineage (NCBI taxonomy): Bacteria > Bacillati > Actinomycetota > Actinomycetes > Micrococcales > Micrococcaceae > Arthrobacter > Arthrobacter sp. Cr_A7. The sequence goes on from NZ_JARHXQ010000222.1 coordinate 3,928, forward strand.
GCCGCGGGATTCTGCGCGCCAGGTGGCGCGCGTCACGGGCTGTGCCGGGAAGGGTGGCGGACGCCGCAGCGTACTGGAATTCCTGTCCGAGGAAGAAAAGGCCCGGTGTCCGCAGGGCGACGCCGCGGTGCTGAGGGGGCAGCGCGCCGCCGTCGAGCATTCCCGGATCGATCCAGCTGAAGTCCTCCCGGTAACCGGTGCACCACACCACGTTGGACACTTCCACGCGGGTCCCGTCCGCCAGGACGGGCATCCCGTCCTGTACTCCGGCCACCCGCGGCACGAACTGGACGCCGGCCGCGGCCAGGTCCTTGGACTTGGTCCTGATCAGCGGCGTGGCGTGCGCCTTGAAGACGGGCGCAGCCTTGCGGCCGAGGGGTGTGCTGAGGGTCAGGACGTGGAGCCCCAGGAACCGCACGATCGGCAGGAAGTAGCGTGCCGCCGTCGGGCCGTGCTTCGCCGGGAGCTCTCCTCCGGGCTTGCCGGCCACACTTGTGGAATGGGTGCGGCTTACCTCGAGGGCGATTTCTGCCCCGGAGTTCCCCAGTCCCACCACCAGCACCGGACCGGCCTGCAGTTGCCCGGCGTTCCGGTACTGGCTCGAGTGCAGCTGCACGATGGAAGCGTCCAGGTCAGCGGCAAAGCCCGGGACCTTGGGCGCCTGGCTGCAGCCGGTGGCTACGACCACATTGTGGGCCTCCCAGCGGTGGCCGTTGGAGGCGGCGACGAAATGGTCCGTCTCCCGCCACAGCCGCTCGACGCGGACGCCCCGGATGACAGGCAGCGCGAACCGTTCCGCATAGCCTTCCAGGTACCCTGCCACTTCGTCCTTGGTGGGAAAGGACAACGGATCCGCCGGGAAGGGGACCCCTGGCAGGCCGTCGTACTTGGCGGGGGTGAACACCCGGAGTGAATCCCACCGTTGCCGCCAGGCGTCGCCGGTGCGCGGATTGGCGTCCAGGATGAGGAATGCCCGGTTCTGTTCCTTCAGGTAATGGCCCATGGCGAGGCCGGCCTGGCCGCCGCCGATGATCATGGTGTCCAGTGTTCCTGTCCGGTTGGTGTTCATGACTGTGCTCCTTGGTGGATTGCGGGGATATCTGCAGCTGAACCGTCAGGCTGTCCGGCGTCCGCACCTGGTCCTTCATGCCCGGCCTCCCGGTACCGCAGCCACCACGCGAGCATCAGCGCGGATGCCACGATGTAGGCCAGGTGGAGGACCCAGATGGGACCGGCCGGAAGGTTGAAGACGTAGATGGAATGCACGGCGTTGGCAACGTTGCTCAGGACCAGGTTGCCGAGGCTGTAGGAGGCGAGGTCCCGGGTGCGGGCGGCCTTCACCAGCATGGGCAGCATTCCCAAGGCGAACAGCACCGTGGAGAGGGTGCCGGCAAGGACTGGAAGGTTCATGTTTTGAGGCTATGGCCGGGGCCTTCCAGTCCGCGTCGGCCGGATTATGCAAGTGTCCGGCCTGGTTTGGATGGGTAATTATGTGCAGAACCCGTCAGCCTGCGAGTCCGTGCTCAAAGGCGTATCTCGTGGCCGCGGCCCTTGAGGAGAGGCCAAGCTTCAGGAAGATGTTGCTGATGTGCCTGGCCACGGTTTTCTCGCTGAGGAAGAGGTCTGCCGCGATGGCCCGGTTACCCTGGCCGGACGCCACGTGCCGAAGCACCTCCGCCTCCCTGGGCGTCAGCGGCCCTGGAGTCCCGCCGTCGTCCTTCCGCATGAGCGTGGCAGCCCACGCAGCGGCCGGAGCCGCCCCCAACTCCAGCAATTCCACGTGCGCCGCCTCGAATTCCATCAGGGCAGACGCCTCGTCGCCGAGCCCCCGGCAGGCCCGCCCGATGAGGACCCGGCAGCAGGCAGCCTCAAAGGGGACACCGAGTCCCACCCACAGGTGCCATGCCTGGCGCAGCGCCTGCGATGCCCCCGTTAAGTCCCCCTCCTCAAGCCGGACGGCGCCGTCTGCCTGTTTCGCTACCGCGCGGATCATGCGCCGAGGGCATTCCCGGGCAAAGGTGATCAGCTCGTCGGCCCCCTGCCGGGCCGCGGGCAGGTCAGGCACTGCCAGTTCGATCTGCACGAGCGCCGGCAGCAGGTGCCGTCGGGTGGCGGCGTCCGCCACCCCGGCCGCCCGCCGGATCATCGACTGCGCCTGCTGCGCGTCCCCGCGTGCCAACTGCAGGAGTGCCAGGCCCGGCTGGGGTTCGTAGCCGCTGCGGGCAGCATGGCTGTAGGAAGCTTCGGCGGCATCCAGGTCGCCGCTCAGCCTCTGCACTTCAGCCTGCTGGTAGAAGCCGCCATAGAGCGCCCACGGATCACCCCTGGTGGAGCGCTCCTGGGCGACGGCGGCAGCCTGCAAAGCTTCGGTCCACGCCCCGTGCAGCCGGAAGAGCTCAGCGCGGTGTGCCTGGCATTGGCCGCTGAAGGCCACAGTGTCCGGGCGGGCACGGCACCAGCGGTCCAGCTCCGCGGTCCACTCCAGCGCCCGCTCAAGGTCGAAGGCGATCTGGCAGTTGCCGATGACTGCGCAGTAGATAATGCCCGACGGCACCGCGGACAGTTCGCCCGCAGTGACGGCCACCATCACCTCGTCGAACATCCCAAGGCCTTCTTCGGCACGGCCCAGTGCCAGCGTCGCCTGGCCTGATCCAAGCAAAGCGAGGGCTGACAGGTCCTTGTTCCGGAATTGCCGGCCGAAGTCCGCAGCCTGGGAGAACAGCTCGAGGGCGGCCTGAGGATCCCCGCCGTACAGCTTGCCCAGTGCAACAGGCATGAGCATAAAGCCTTGCACCGCGTCGGGTTCGGGGAGTTCGTTCACCAGTTTCTGGCCACGGGCCAGCCATCCCCCGGCACGCGCCGTCTCTCCGGCGTTCGCCAGGTGCATCACCATCCAGGCGGCGCACCGTGCGGCACCCACCACATCGCCAACCATCAGGTATTCCTCGTGGGCACGGGTGAGGGTATCCAGGCCTGTGCTTGTGTTGCCTGTCAGGATTTCCGCCGTTGCCAGCCGTTCAAGGTCCGCCGCCGGCAGTCCGCCCTGCTGGTCCGCGTCACGGAAGTTTTGGAAGGCCTCGGTCCAGCGGTGCTCCTGGAACGCTGACCGGCCCCTGTCAATGCCCGTTTCCGCTGACACCTGGCCTCCTTCCGGATACGCCCGCCCAGCCGGTTAAGCGCCACGGTACGCCCGCTGGGGAACCGGCACAAGCGGCCCTCAGGGGCTACGAACGCAGCAACCCGCGCAACGTCTGGATGGTGTCAGCCTCCGCCACCGTCTTGTCATCGCGGTAGCGTTTGACGCGCGCGAACCGGAGGGCGATGCCGCCCGGATAGCGCGTGGAACGCTGGACACCGTCGATCGCGATCTCCACCACGCTGACAGGCTCCACCCATACGGTGTTCGACGTTCGCCGCACCTCGATCTCCTGGAACCTCTCCGTCTGCCAGCGCAGCAGCTCGTCGGTGAGCCCCTTGAACGTCTTGCCCACCATGACGTAGCCGCCGGGCTCGCCGAACTCGCCGGCAGGGTCGAGGGCGCCGAGGTGCAGGTTCGACAGCAGACCCGTGCGCCGTCCCGAACCCCACTCACAGGCGAGCACCACCAGATCATAGGTGAGCACCGGCTTCACCTTGATCCAGTTGGAACCGCGCCGCCCGGCTGCATAGGCCGATCCGACCGCCTTCACCATCACACCCTCGTGGCCCGCGGCGAGCGCCTCGCGTGCCACCCTTTCGGCAACGGCGGGATCCCCCGTGACCTCCCCCGGGATCCGGTACGCGGGGGCAATGCGCTCCAGCACGCCGATGCGCTCGGACAGCGGTTCCTCCAGCAGGTCCCGCCCGTCGATGTGCAGTACGTCGAAGAACCACGGATGCAGCAATGTGGTGCGCACCGCATCCGCCCCGAACCGGGACATGGTCTCCTGGAAGGGCCGGGGTCCGCCGTCCTCATCGAGCGCGAGGGTCTCGCCGTCGAGGATGACATCGCTCACCGGCAGGCCGCGCACCACGTCCACCACCTCGGGCAGCCGGTGGGTCACGTCGGCCAGGGTACGGGTGAAGATGCGTACCTCGCCGCCGGTGCGGTGCACCTGGATGCGTGCGCCGTCGAGCTTGTATTCCACGGAGGCTTCCCCGGTGACCTCCAGCGCCGCACTGGCGCTGGCCGCGGTGGCGGCGAGCATGGGCTGTACGGGACGTCCGACGACGAGGCCTACCTCCTCGAGTTCCGCTGCGGTACCCGTGAGCGCCAGCAGGGCGGTCGCGCCCAGGTCGCCGGAGAGCATCGCCGCGCGGCGCACGGAGTCCACCGGCCGGTCGGCGGCGCGGGCGATGGCATCCGTCAGCACACCCTCGAGTGCACCGGTGCGCAGTTCACCGAGCAGCACTCCGGCGATGAATGACTGCTCGCGTTCGGTGGCTGCCGCGGTCAGCTCGCGGAGTGTCGCGGCGCGCTCGGCCGCAGATCCGGCGCCTGCGGCGGCGAGCAGCCGGTCCAGTGCAGCATCCACGTCGGCGACGGTAAGGCCCGGCTCGGCGGCCGGCTCCCCCATGGCCGCGGTCATTCCGCGCCAGCCAATCCCTACCCGGCCCTGCCGCGGCCTGGCGATGAGCAGTCCCACGGCAGCCGGGATTTCAGCGGGCTCGAGGCGGCGCAGGAGGCCGGCCAGGAGGTCCACCTTCGCGAGCCGGGAGCGGGTGGACGCGACGGCGTCCGTTGTTGTCACGAGCTCGTCGAGCAGCATGGCACCAGTCTGCCACGCCCATCCCGTCCACTATGGACAGCTCCGGAAGGCAGTTCCAGACTGGACGCATGGGAATCATCGTCGCGAACCTGTTCATCACGCTCGACGGCGTCTACCAGGCGCCCGGTGGCCGCGAAGAGGACACTGAAGGCGGTTTTGGCTTCGGCGGCTGGCAGGCCCCGGTGTCCGATGACGAGGCCGACGCAGCCATCGGAGCGGAGATCGGCCGCATCGACGCCCTGCTTCTGGGCCGGAAGACCTACGACATTTTCGCGGGGTATTGGCCGCAGCAGTCCGACATGGTCGGCACCACGTTCAACCGGGTGCCCAAGTTCGTCGTTTCCAGCAGCCTGACCGCTCCGGGGTGGGCCGGCACCACCGTGCTGCCTGATGCCGCGGCCGCGGGCCGGCTTCGTGAGGATTACGGCGAGGTGCACATGTTCGGCAGCGGCGTCCTCATCCGTTCACTGCTCAAAGAAAACGTCATCGACCGCCTCCACCTTTGGCTCTATCCGGTCACCCTGGGGCAGGGCAAGCGCCTCTTCGACGGCGGGACCATCCCCGCCTCCTTCCGCCTCGCCGAGCCGGCGCGCACCTTCCCCAAGGGATCGGTGTCGCTGGTCTACGAGCGCGCGGGCGACGTCAGGACGCAGGACATGCCGGCCACCCAGGGCGCCTGATGGCCAAGGTCATTGCAGCCATCAGCACGTCGGTTGACGGTTACATCACCGGCCCCGACGACGGTCCCAGGTACGGCCTGGGCAAGGGTGGGGAACGCCTGCACTACTGGGTGATGGGCGGCCCCTGGACCTACGACGGCGGACATGACTTCGCGATGCAGGGCCCGGACAAGGATTTCTATGACGAGCTGGAAGCCGGATTGGGTGCCGGCGTCGTCGGCCGGGGCATGTATGACGCCGCAGGGGCATGGGGAGGAACCAACCCGTTCGGCGGCCCGCTGTTCGTGCTCACCCACCGGGTACAGGACCAGCCGGCGGCGGCGTCCGGGTTCACTTTCGTGTCCGGGCTCGATGAAGCCCTGGCGCGGGCGATTGAGGCGGCAGGGGACAAAGACGTATCGATCGGCGGCGGCGCGGACGTGATCCGGCAGGCACTTGCCGCCGGGAGGGTGGACGAACTGGTGCTCTCGACGGCACCGGTGATCCTCGGTGCCGGTAAGCGCCTTTTTGACGGCTTCGGCCAGGACATCAACCTCGGCATCATCAAGACGGTGAGCTCGACGTTCGCCACGCACGTGCGCTACGCGGTCAAGAAGTAAAGGGGCACAAAAAACCGGCCCGGCAGATGCCGGACCGGTCTTTGTGCCTTGGCAGCCAGTGAAGGCTAGTGGCTGTGGCCTGCGTGCTCGTCTTCCTCAGCGGGCTTTTCCACAACCAGGGTCTCGGTGGTGAGAACCAGGGCAGCGATGGAGGCTGCGTTGCGGAGGGCTGCACGGGTGACCTTGACGGGGTCGATGACGCCGGCAGCGATCAGGTCCTCGTACTCGCCCGACTTGGCGTTGAAGCCGTTGTTGGTTTCGAGTTCGGCAACCTTGGCGGTGATCACGTAACCGTCGAAGCCTGCGTTCTGGGCGATCCAGCGCAGCGGCTGGACCAGCGCGCGGCGGACGATGCCCACTGCAGCGGCGGCGTCGCCTTCGAGTGCCTTGACGGCCGGGTCCTCGTCGAGGGCCTTCAGCGCGTGGATCAGGGCGGAACCGCCACCGGCCACGATGCCTTCTTCGAGGGCGGCGCGGGTGGAGGAAACAGCATCTTCGATGCGGTGCTTCTTTTCCTTCAGCTCAACCTCGGTTGCGGCACCCACCTTGATGACGCCGATGCCGCCGGCCAGCTTGGCCAGGCGCTCCTGGAGCTTTTCGCGGTCCCAGTCGGAGTCGGTGCGGGTCAGCTCGGCACGGAGCTGGGCAACGCGTGCAGCAACGTCCTCGGCAGCACCGGCGCCGTCCACGATGGTGGTGTTGTCCTTGGTGACCGTGATGCGGCGGGCGGTACCCAGCACCTCAAGGCCAACGGAGTCCAGGCTCAGGCCCAGTTCCGGAGAGACAACCTGCGCACCGGTGAGGGTGGCGATGTCCTGCAGCATGGCCTTGCGGCGGTCGCCGAAGCCCGGAGCCTTGACAGCCACCACGTTGAGGGTGCCGCGGATGCGGTTGACGATCAGCGTGGACAGGGCCTCGCCGTCGACGTCCTCGGCGATGATGAACAGCGGCTTGGAGCTCTGCAGCGCCTTCTCCAGCAGCGGCAGGAATTCCTGGATCGAGGAGATCTTGCCCTGGTTGATCAGGATGAGGGCGTCCTCGAGGACTGCTTCCTGGCGTTCCGCGTCGGTGACGAAGTACGGGGACAGGTAGCCCTTGTCGAACTGCATGCCCTCGGTGAGGACCAGTTCGGTCTGCGTGGTGGAGGATTCCTCGATGGTGATCACACCATCCTTGCCCACCTTGCCGAAGGCCTCGGCCAAGAGCTCGCCGATCTCTTCGCTCTGAGCGGAGATGGCCGCAACGCTGGCAACCTGGGTGCCTTCAACGGGACGGGCATTCTCCAGCAGGCGTGCAGCGACGGCTTCAACGGAAACCTCGATGCCGCGCTTGATCTGGCCGGGAGCAGCGCCGGCAGCTACGTTGCGCAGGCCTTCCTTGACCAGTGCCTGGGCCAGGACCGTGGCGGTGGTGGTGCCGTCGCCGGCAACATCGTTGGTCTTGGTGGCTACTTCCTTGGCCAGCTGTGCGCCAAGGTTTTCGTACGGGTCGTCCAGCTCGACTTCGCGGGCGATGGTGACGCCGTCGTTCGTGATGGTGGGCGCGCCCCACTTCTTGTCCAGGACAACGTTGCGGCCGCGGGGGCCGAGCGTCACCTTGACGGTGTTGGCGAGCTTGTCGATGCCGGCTTCAAGAGACCGGCGGGCAGCGTCGTTAAACGCAAGCTGCTTTGCCATGGTTTTGTCCTTTCAAGACAGAACCCCGCGCAGCTGACCAGCAGTAAGCATGACCAGCGGCACGGGGATCCGGAGAGTTACTTTACGACGATCGCCAGGACGTCGCGGGCGGACAGCACGAGGTACTCGGTGCCGCCGGTCTTGACTTCGGTTCCGCCGTACTTGGAGTAGATGACGACGTCGCCAACGGCTACGTCGACAGGAACGCGGTTGCCATCCTCAAAGCGGCCGGGGCCAACTGCAACAACTTCGCCTTCCTGCGGCTTCTCCTGTGCGGAGTCCGGGATGACCAGGCCGGAAGCCGTGGTCTGCTCGGCTTCGAGCGGGCGGACAACAATACGATCCTCAAGAGGCTTAATAGAGACCGACACTCGGACCTCTCCTTTTCGTCAGCAAATTCGTGGACTGGAAAGCTTTCCGCCCTGGCTGGCAAACCGTCGTCGCGGTGCCGGCAGCAGCCTGGCTGGGAGCTCTTCATGTGTTAGCACCCTCCTAGGGAGAGTGCTAATGAAGACTCTATGTGCGGGTTAGCACTCGGTCAAGGCGAGTGCCAGCGTTTCGTCATCCGCGTACACGGCGGCGTGTACATTGAAGCGGTGCGAGCCGCCGTATACCTGATCCTTGCGAACCTGTTCTGGGCCGGAAACTTCGTGGTGGGCCAAGCCGCGATGAAAACCATGGAGCCCCTGCAGCTCACCTTCTGGCGCTGGGCGCTGGCCGCGGTCCCGCTGCTCCTCCTGGCGCAGGCCGTTGACCGGCCGGACTGGCGCGCCGTGCTGCGCCGCTGGCCGGTACTGCTGCTGCTGAGCGCCCTGGGCATGAGCGGCTACACCCTGCTGCTGTACAGCGCACTGCAGCACACGTCGGCCCTGAACGCTTCCCTGGTGACGGCGGCCAACCCGGCCCTGATCATGGTGCTGGCCGTGGTCCTGCTCAAGGACCGGCCGGGCCCGGTGAGCTGGCTGGGCATCGCGCTGGGCCTGGCCGGCGTGCTGATGGTTTTGACAGGCGGCGACGTGTCCCGCCTGCTGACCTTTTCCATCAACACCGGAGAGCTGCTGATCGTGGCAGCCATCACCGTCTGGGGTTTCTACACGATCGTCGCCAGGCGGCTTGCCCTCCCCGCGATCACCGCAACGGCCGTGCAGGTGGCCATGGCGGCGGTGGTCCTGGCACCCATCGCGGCAGCAACCGGGGCCGGGCTGCCGTCCACTCCGGCCGAGGGCTGGTCCCTGGCGTTCATCGCCCTGTTCCCCTCGCTGGGCTCCTACCTGCTGTGGAACCTGGCACTCAAACGGACTTCTGCGGCCAACGCCGGCAACTACCTGAACCTGATCGCCGTCTTCACCGCCATCATCACCGTGCTGCTGGGCCAGCCCATCACCGCGGCACAGGTGCTGGGCGGAGTCCTGGTGATATCGGGGGTCCTGCTGACCAGCGCCGGCCAGCGGCCTCAGCGTCCCAGGTCGTCGAAGTCCACGTCCTCGCCGCCGTCGGAATCCCGCCTCCCCTGATTCCTGCCGCGGTAGAGCACCACGGCCGCAACGGCGGCAGCGAGCAGGGACGCCACCAGGAACACGATGCTTCCCGCCCGTGCGCCGGCATACAACCCGCGGATGTCGCTGGCTTCCTGGGTGTCGTCCTGGATGTCGTTGCCCCCCACGGAATAGACGGTGGCGTTGAAGGTATCCAGGAAGAAAACGATCACCAGCAGCGCGATGCACACCACTGCCACCAGGGAAGCCGCAATGAGGGCGGGACGGGCATACCTGGCGGGACCCCGGTCCGTGGGCTGCTGTTCTCCGGACTGCTGGGGGCCTGCGCTGTCTTCCATGCTTTCAACACTATCGGCATAGCGCCGGGCCCTCCTCCACTAGGCTGGAACCCATGCCCCACGCTCCCCAGGACCAGATCGCACCGCTGCTCACCCCGGAAGGCTGGGAGCTGCTGGCGTCCCTGGGTCCCTACCAGGAGGACTCCTCCTTCGAGCTCAATTCGGCCCTCCGGAAGGCCGGCCACTCCCCCGACCTGGTCTCCGCCGTCCTGACCCAGTCCAGGCTCCGCACCAAGGCCGAAGCAAAATTCGGGGAATTTTCCCGGCAGATGCTCTTCACCCAGGCAGGCCTGGAACAGGCCACCCGCCTGAACGTTGCCGCCCGGCACGCGCAGCGGTTTGCCGGCGCGGGGGTCAGCCATGTGGCAGACCTGGGCTGCGGGCTGGGCGCCGATTCGCTCGCCCTGGCGTCCCTTGACGTGACCGTCACCGCCGTGGAAATGGATGAGACCACGGCCGCCTGCGCCACCGTGAACCTCATCCCGTTCCCGAACGCCACGGTGGTCCATGCGGACGCCACCGCGGTTCCGCTGGACGGCATCGACGGCGTCTGGCTGGACCCCGCCCGCCGGGTCACCTCCACCTCGGGCACCAAGCGCATCTGGGATCCGGAAGCCTTTTCGCCGCCGCTGTCCTTCGTCGAAGCCCTGGCCGCGTCCGGCAAGGCCGTGGGGGTGAAGATGGGGCCCGGCATGCCGCATGACTCCGTCCCGCACAACTGCGAGGCACAGTGGGTCTCGGTGGCCGGCGACGTCACCGAGGTGGCACTGTGGTTCAACGCCGTGCGGCGGCCCGGAGTCCGCCGCGCAGCCCTGGTGCTGGGGCCCGGCGGCGCCGCCGACCTGACCAGCGGCGAGGACTTCGGGGCCGGGCCGGAAGCGCCGGTGGGTCCCGTGGAAGGCTACCTGTACGAACCCGACGGCGCGGTCATCCGCGCAGGGCTCGTTGCCGACGTCGCGCTTGAGCTCGGTGGCCACCTGGTGGACGAGCACATCGCCTACATCTGCGCCCCCGCCCTCGTGGACACCCCGTTCGCGCGGGCCTACAAGGTGCTGGACGTGATGCCGTACAACGTCAAGGCGCTCAAGGCGTGGGTGAAGGCCGAAGGCATCACGGTGCTGGACATCAAGAAACGCGGCACCGCCGTCACCCCTGAGGAACTCCGGAAGCAGCTCCTGCCCGGCGGGAAAAACCCTGCGAAAAAGGGCGGCACCAAAACGGCCACCCTGGTCCTCACCCGCATCGGGGAGGACCGGGTGGCCATCGTGGTAGAACCCGTTACTGCGGTGTAAGGCCGTTACTGCGCCCGCATGAACTCCTCGGCCGCGCGTACCTGCTCAGGGCTTGGCCGCACTCCGGTGTACAGGACGAACTGTTCCAGCGCCTGGATGGTGGCCACCTCCGCTCCGGTGATCACCGGCTTTCCGGCGGCGCGGGCGGCCCTGATCAGCGGGGTCTCGGCGGGCAGCGCCACCACGTCGAAAACGAGCCGCGCGGCGTCAATGGCCTCGGCCGGGAAGGACAGCGCGTCCGCTTCCGCCCCGCCGGCCATCCCCACGGGGGTGACGTTGATGATCACGTCCGCCGTGCCGCCGTCGAGCGCTGCACGCCACTGGAACCCGTATTGCCCGGCAAGCGCCCGCCCTGTCGCCTCGTTCCGTGCAATCACCGTGACGTCGGTGAACCCGGCATCCCGCAGCGCCGCCACGGTGGCCTTGGCCATGCCGCCCGCACCCTGGACCAGGACCGAGTAGCCGGTGGGCACCGAGTTGGTGGCAAGCAGCTGTTCGATGGCGGTGTAGTCCGTGTTGTACGCCTTGAGGTGGCCGTCCGTGTTGACGATGGTGTTCACGGAATCGATGGCCTTGGCGGAGGGGTCCATCTCATCCACCAGCGCGATGACGTCTTCCTTGTAGGGCATGGAGATGGCGCACCCGCGGATGCCCAGCCCGCGGACTCCGGCGATGGCCTGCTCCAGGTTGGTGGGGGCAAACGCCTTGTAGATCCAGTTGAGCTCCAGCTGTTCGTACAGGTGGTTGTGGAACCTGGTCCCGTTGTTGCCGGGACGGGCCGAGAGCGAGATGCAGAGAGTCATGTCTTTATTCAGAATGGGCACCCGACCATTAAACCCGCACTCCCCCAACTGGGTAGCGCCAACTGTCATTTTCAGCCGCCAGAACGACAGTTGACGCTACTTACTTGGGTCAGGGGCAGCCGGTGCCTGCGGGGACGCTTCCGACGGCGGCAGGCAGCTTCCCGGGTGCCGTCGCCTTGCCTGCCAGCACGGCCGCGAGCGCGTCGAAGGCAGCGTCGGTGCGGCCGTATAGCGCCAGCCTGACCGGCGCCGGCGAACCCTGCAACGGCCAGGGCGCGTCCAAAGCCACCTCGATGTCCCCTCCGGCGGGACGCCCGCCGAACCCGATCAGGTTCACCAGCGGTCCGGAACCAAGGGCGAGGCCGGCGCGGGCGGCGGCCGCCTCGAACCGTTCCCGGTCTCCGGGCCCGCCGCCGGCCACCCGGACCGCTCCGGGAACCAGTGGCCCGGTGCACGGCCCGGAGACAACGGTGACGGCGGAGGCCGAGACCCGGGCGGACAGGGCTGCGCTGCTGCCTGCCGGGATGCCTGCCGCGGGACCCCGCCTGCCCTGCCAGACCATCATGGTGGCCACCCGCCGGGCGGCCTCGTCCAGCCTTTCCGGAGGCAGGCTTCCGGACTGGACCGCCCCCACGATGGCAGCATGCGCTTGTGACACATCGGCTGGCATCAGCAGCAGGTCCGCGCCTGCCTGGAGCGCCATCACCGCAGCAGACCCGCTGGGGTACTGCTTGGCCACGGCGCCCATGTTCAGCGCATCCGTCACCGCCACGCCCTTGAATCCCAGGCCGCGCAAGGCGGCATACGTGGGGGCAGAGAGCGACGCCGGGACGCCGGGTTCCAGCGCCGGCACGGCAATGTGCCCGGTCATCACCATGGGTGTCCCGGCGGCGATGGCGGCCTGGAAGGGGATCCAGTCCCTGCCGCGGAGTTCCTCGACGCCGGCCGGCTGCACCGGCAGGCTGAGGTGGGAGTCGGCGGTGACCGAACCGTGGCCCGGGAAGTGTTTGACGACCGGAAGGACTCCTGCGGCGAGCATGCCCTGGGAGAACGCCACCCCGTGCACGGCAACAGCGGCGGGGTCCGCGGACATGGCCCGCGCCCCGATGGTGGGGTCCTTGGGCCCCATGGTGACGTCCGTGTCCGGTGCGAAGTCGGTATTGAAGCCCAGCGGAACCAGCTCGCCGGCCAGGCCCTGCCCCGCCTCCCGGGTGAGGCCCTCATTGCCGGCCGCACCATAGCTCATGGGAGCTGGCCACTCCGTCAGCGGCGTGCCCAGTCGCACCACAAGGCCGCCTTCCTGGTCCACCGCGATCATGCCGGGCCAGGGGTCGCCGTCCGCAGTAGTGGCCTGCGCGAGCCGCTGGTTGATGGCGGCCATGCCGGCAGCGTCCACCCTCCCCTGCGGGTCCCGCGGAACGTTGTCTCCCATGATGATGGATCCCGCAAGGTGCAGCCGCTCGATGGTGGCCGCGTGGGCCTCCACGTCCTTGCCCGTGAAAAACGGCAGCAGGACCTGCCCGGCTTTTTCCTCGGTTGTCATGCCGGCCACGGCCGCCGCGGCGGCGTCCTGGTCCCGCTGGAGCGGGCCCCAGCCCAGGGGCCGGGAACCCGGATCAGGTGAGGGGGACGCGGCGGTGGGGGACGGCGTCGTACGCGGTGTTGGGGTGGGCGACGCGGACGGTGAAGGTGCCGCGGTGGTGGAGGGCGACGACGGCCCGGGCGCCGGCGCGGGGGTGCAGGAGGCGAGGGCCAGGGCGGATACTGCCGCGAGGAGGGGGAAGGTTTTGTGGGTACTGTCACGCAGGTGTTGGAACGGGACCATCAATACGATGCTACCCCTGCACTAGACTTGAACCACCCGTTCGCCTGCCGGCAGCAGCCCGTGAGCGGCCTCAGCCAGCGGCAAACCGGACAGTAAGGAAACGCGTGAAGATTGACTTCGCTTCATCGAGGCAATCAACCCTTGGTGTTGAATGGGAGCTCGCGCTGGTGGACGGCAGCACCGGTGAGCTCGCCTCTGTAGCCAACGAAGTGCTCCGCGGCGTCGCCTCCCGCCATCCGGAATTGAACGAGGACGACGAACACCCGCACATCAAGCAGGAACTGCTGCTGAACACAGTGGAGCTGGTCACGGGCATCTGTGAAACGGCCGCCGAAGCCAAGGAGGACCTGAGCCGGTCCCTGGCCGCCGTCCGCGAGATCACGGACCCGATGGGCGTGGAACTCTTCTGCGCAGGCAGCCACCCGTTCAGCCCGCCGCAACTGCAGCCCGTGACGGACAAGGCCCGCTACGCGAAGCTGATCGACCGCACCCAGTGGTGGGGCCGGCAGATGGTGATTTACGGCGTGCACGTGCACGTGGGGCTGGACCGGCGGGAAAAGGCCCTCCCGGTACTGGACGGACTGGTCAACTACTTCCCGCACTTCCAGGCCCTCTCCGCATCCAGCCCGTTCTGGGGCGGTGAGGACACCGGCTACGCCTCGCAGCGCGCCCTGATGTTCCAGCAGCTGCCCACGGCCGGCCTGCCGTTCCAGTTCCAGTCCTGGGCTGAATACGAGTCCTACGTCCAGGACATGTTCACCACCGGCGTGATCGATACCCTCTCCGAAATCCGCTGGGACATCCGGCCGGTCCCGAACCTGGGCACCATCGAAATGCGCATCTGCGACGGCTTGGCCACCCTGGAGGAAGTGGGCGCCATCGCCGCGCTCACCCAGTGCCTCGTGGACGAATTCTCCACCACCCTGGACAACGGCGGCACCATCCCCACCATGCCGCCCTGGCACATCCAGGAGAACAAGTGGCGGGCCGCCCGCTACGGCATGGACGCCATCATCATCCTCGACGCCGCGGGCAAGGAACAGCTGGTGACGGACCACCTGCTGGAGACCCTGAACCGGCTGGAGCCTGTGGCGGCCAAACTGGGCTGCGCCGACGAACTCGCGGATGTGGAGAAGATCATCCGCCGCGGGGCCGGGTACCAGCGCCAGCGGAAGGTGGCCGCCGAGCACGGCGGGGACCTCCAGGCCGTGGTGCTGGACCTCGTCAAGCAGATGCGGAACGGCCCCACCGCCTGACCTCCCCGCCTTAACGGGGCACTTCGGCACGGACACGCCGGCCGCCGTCGTAAATTACGACGCCGACTCCCCCAAAGTGCCCCGCGACGGTTCGCCTGCCCAGCAGGCTTCAGGCGGGGAGCGATACCGAGGTGACCGGCATGGACGAGTCCGGCGCGAAGCCGATTCCGCTCGGTTCCACGCCGGCCATCACCAGCTGCGCGCCCAGAGCCGCCACCATGGCGCCGTTGTCCGTGCACAAATCCAGGGGCGGCACGTGGAGCCGGATGCCGGCCGAGGCGCAACGCTGGCCGGTCAGTTCACGCAGGCGTGAGTTGGCCGCAACGCCCCCGCCCAGCAGGACGTCCTTGATGCCGTGCTCCCGGCAGGCCAGGACGGCCTTGGAAGAGATGATGTCCACCACGGCTTCCTGGAATGCGGCGGCGATGTCGGCCACCGGGATGTCCTCGCCCCGGGCCTCGAACTGCTCCACACACCGGGCCACGGCGGTCTTCAGTCCGCTGAAGGACCAGTCGTAGCGGTGCTTGCCCGGCTCCTCCGCCGTTCCCATGTACTTGGGCTGGCTGAGGCCCCGGGGGAAGCGGATGGACTTCGGGTTGCCGGTGCGGGCCACCTTGTCGATGGCCGGTCCGCCGGGGTAGCCCAGGCCCAGGATGCGGGCCACCTTGTCGTAGGCCTCCCCCGCGGCGTCGTCGATGGTGGAGCCCAGCAGCACGACGTCGTCGGTGATGCTGTTGATCCTGAGGATTTCGGTGTGTCCGCCGGATACCAGCAGGGCGCCCAGGTTTTCCGGGAGCTGCGGGGCCTCGTTGCCGTTACTCTCCAGCAGCCCCACGCCCACATGCGCCACGAGGTGGTTGATGGCGTACAGCGGCTTCCCGGTGGCCACTGCCAATGCCTTCGCGGCGCAGACTCCCACCATCAGTGCGCCTGCGAGTCCGGGGCCGGAGGTGACGGCGATGGCGTCCACCTCGTCCAGGCTGACGCCGGCGTCGGACAATGCCTGCTCCAGTGTGGGTACGAACGCGTCCAGGTGGGCCCTCGAGGCGATCTCCGGGATGACGCCGCCGAAGCGGACGTGCTCGTCCATGGATGAGGACACGGTGTTGGTCAGGAGCGTGGTCCCGCGGACGATGCCAACGCCGGTCTCGTCGCAGGATGATTCAATGCCCAGGACCAGTGGCTGGGAACGGTTCATCGCTGGCCTCCTTCACGTGTTTCCTCGTCGCCGATGAGCTGGAGCCTCATGATCAGCGCATCGACGCCGTCGCGGTAGTACCGGGGGCGGACGTGGATCTGCTCGAACCCGAAGCGCAGGTACAGCCGTTGCGCCCGGGGGTTGTCCGCGCGGACTTCGAGGAGGAGGTCCGCGGCGTACCGGCGCCGGGCTTCATCGATGAGGGCGGTCAGCAGCGTGCTGCCGATCCCCCGCCCCTCGTAGTCAGGGACGACGGCGATCGTCTGGACGTCCGCGATGGGATCGATGCACATCAGGCCGGCGTACCCCACAATGCCGTCGGCGCTTTCGGCCACGAGGTAGCGCCGGGTGTCCGGCTGGGCCAGCTCATCCAGGAACATCTGCAGGGGCCAGGCGTCGATGGGGAACAGTTTTTGCTCAAGGACGCTGACGGCGGTTACGTCGTCAAGGGTCATGTCCCGCACGATGATTCCTGCCGTGCGCGGATCCGGGGTGGTGCTCACAGTGCCCTCTTCCTCGGTCCGGGGACCTGCGCATCGGATTCGCGCAGGTACAGCGGGGTGGAATCCAGGAGGCCGTTGCCGGAGGCCAGCCGGGCCAGCGCGAACTGGCCCAGATAAAGCGCGTCCGGCTGCTCCTGGGCGAATTCGGGATCTGCGCGCAACGTGTCGGCGTAGAGCCCGGCGCCGGCCCCAAAGGCGGGAAGGTCCGGCAGGTCCGCCGCGAAGCCGACGTGGGGACCGTCCTCGAGCCGGGGCAGCTTCCCCTCGGCAAGGCTGTAGCGGGCCCAGTAGACCTCCTTGCGCCGCGCGTCGGTCACCACCAAAAATTCGGGGAGGGCGGCGGTGGACTCAGCCACTTCCAGGGCCACGGCGTCCAGGCTCATCAGGCCGTGAAGGGGCTTGCCCCAGACAAAGGACAGGGTGCGCGCCGTTGCAATTCCGGAGCGCAGGCCGGTGAACGGGCCGGGCCCCACGCCCACCACCAGGGCGTCGATGTCCTGTCCGGTGACGCCGGCCTCGGCAAGCATGTCCGCGATGCCCGGAGCCAGCACTTCGGCATGGCTTCGGGTGTCCTCGGTGGAGAAGCTGGCAACCACGCCTTCCAGCGCGTCATCCGAAACCAGCGCGGCGCTGGCAACGGCGGAGGTGTCAATGGCGAGGATCAGCATCAGTCTTTCCCTCCCGGGGCGCCGGGCTCTGCTGTCCCGATTTCCGGGGTTCCCGGTTCCGGGGTTCCCAGTTCGGGGGCGGCCGGCCATCGCGGACCGTACCCGCGCATCACGATGGTGCGCGGCTCGTCGGTGTCTTCGGTGTCGAAGTCCAGGGTTCCGGCTCCGTTGCCGGAGGACGTGCCGGCACCGAGGTCACCCGGAGCAGAGTCGCCCCTGCCAGTGCCGCCCAATCCAGTGGCGTTGAGTCCGATGGCACGGTGCAGGTCGATTTCGAGCCGGCTGTCGCTCAGGTGCTCCACCCGGTCATGTCCCCACTCCACCACCGTCACGGACGAGTCCAAAGTGTTTTCCAGGTCGATGTCGTCAATCTCGGCGGCCGAGCCCAGGCGGTAGGCGTCCACGTGCACCAGGTCGGGGCCGCCGGGGCGCGGACCGCCGGGCAGGTTGGGGTGGATGCGGACCAGGACGAACGTGGGTGAAATGATTCCGGCACGGACGCCGAGCCCCTCCCCCAGCCCCTGGGTGAAGGTGGTTTTCCCGGCCCCCAGCTCGCCGGACAGCACCAGCAGGTCCCCGGCTTCAAGCACCCCGGCGAGGGCGGCGCCAAACGCGTGGGTCTGGTCCGCCGTCGTCGCCGTGAAGGTCCTTTCCCAGTTGGGCACGGCCGGGGGTTCGAAGGCGTTCACGCGGCACCCTCCGTGTGGAGGGCGGCGGACGCGTCCTGTTCGTTGACGAAGCGGCGCGGGACCCGGGGGCTGATGCGGGTGACGATCTCGTAGTTGATGGTCCCGGCGGCGCGCGCCCAGTCATCGGCGGTGGGGCCGCCGTCGTCCCCGTTCCCGAACAGCTCGGCCTCGGCACCCAGCAGTCCCGCGCCGGCCGGACCGGCGTCGCCGAGGTCGATCACCATCTGGTCCATGGCGATCCGGCCCACCACGGGGTATGTCCTGCCGGCCACCCGGACGGGACCGCCGGTGGCAACGCGCGGCACGCCGTCGGCGTAGCCCATGGGGATGAGGGCCAGGGTGCTGCGCCCGCTGGTGTGATAGCGGAGGCCGTAAGACACGCCTTGCCCGTCCGGTACTTCCTTGCACTGGGACACCAGGGTCCGGAGCGTCATGGCGGGCCGGAGCCCGAGTTCCGCGGAGGTCTGGCCGTCGAAGGGCGAGAGCCCGTAGATGCCCAGACCTGCTCGGACCAGGTCGAAGTGGGTGTCCGGCCGGGAGAGCGTGGCGGGGGTGTTGGCCAGGTGCCGGACTTCCGGGTCCACACCGGCGTCCTCGGCAACAGCCAGGGCTTCGCGGAATGCCGCCAGCTGCTGGTCGGTTTCGGGCCGCTCCGGCTCATCCGCGACGGCCAGATGCGAGAAGATTCCCACCACGCGCAGCAGCCCCTGGTCCTGGTACTCCATGGCTTCGCCCACGAGGTGGTCCCAGGTGTCCAGGGTGGCGCCGTTGCGTCCCAGGCCGGAGTCCACTTTCAGGTGGATGCGGGCCGGCCGCTCCTGTTCCCGGGCTGCGGCCACGATGCGTTCGAGCTCCCACCCTGAGCAGCCGATGTCGACGCCGGCGGCCACCGCGGCGCCAAAGTTGCTGTCCACGGTGTGCAGCCAGGCGAGCAGCGGCGCGTCAATGCCGGCGGCCCGCAATGCAAGGGCTTCGGAGATGTGCGCAACGCCCAGCCAGGAGGCACCGGCTTCGATTGCTGCCCGCGCCACGGGAACGGCGCCGTGCCCGTAAGCGTCAGCCTTGACGACGGCCATGACTTTCGCCGGGGACGCGGCAGCAGCTAGCCGGCGGACATTGTGCCGGATGGCCTCAAGGTCGATCACGGCGGACCGCTCGTAGCGGGGGTCCTGTCCGGGGGCAGCGCTAAATTCACCGGTTGTTGCGGGGTAAGTCACCTTAGTGATTCTAGTGCGGGCACTTCTTGCCGAATAATCACGGCCGGGCAGGCCGGATTCCGGAACAGGCGGCTGGCCTCAGCCCGTCGCCGAGGGCGCCTCCTGACTGGGATGTTGCCCCGGGCGGCACGGCGCGGCACGTACGTCGGTCAGGCGTCCGAAAGGTGCGCGATGGTGGCAGCCGCCCTGCGCTGCGCCGCCAGCGGGACGTCCTGGATGATTTCCGCGAGGAAACCGAAGCGCCGCAGCCACTGGCTCATCTGCCGTTCGGGCCGGGCGTTGGCGCGTTTCCACCAGTCGGCGATGTCCCCCCAGCCGGGGGCCGCTAGCGATCCTCCCACCTCCTGTACGGCCAGCGAGGCGCACAGGTTGGCAAAGCGCAGCCTGTTGCCCAGCGGCCAGCCGGCCAGGCTGCCCACAATGAATGCGGCGTCGAAGCAGTCACCGGCTCCGGTGGGATCGAAAGCCTTCACGGGCAGGGACGGCACCCACTCCTCCTCGCCCGTCTCCGAATCCACCGCCATGGCGCCCTGCGGCCCGAGTGTCACCACGGCCACCGGCACCCGGTCCGCCAGCGCGTACAGAGCACTCCACGCATCGTCCTTGCCGGTAAAGGCCATGGCTTCGCGCTGGTTGGGCAGGAACGCGTGGAAGTACTGCAGGTTCTCGAGCCGGACGGGCGCCCATTCCCCAGTGGGGTCCCAGCCGACGTCGCCGAACAACTTCACCCCTGCCTTGTGCGCCGCCTTCGCCCAGGGCTCCACCTCAACCCCCACTTCCGCAATGCCGGCGAGCGCCGGAGGAGGGTTGCCGATCAGTTCCGAGGAGGTCACCGGAGCGGCGTGCCCGTGGGTCACCATGGACCGGTCCTTCTCCACGCAGAGCGAGACGGTTACCGGCGAGTGCCAGCCGGGGACGCGCCGGGACAGGCTGAGGTCCACGTGTTCCTGGCTGGAAAGGATTTTCCAGTTGAAGTCGCCGTAGCCGTCGTCGCCAAACGCGGCGGCCAGGCCGGTCCGGAGTCCCAGGCGGGCGGCGGCGATTGCCTGGTTGGCCACGCCGCCGGGACAGCTGCCCATGCCGTCGCTCCAGATTTCGGTGCCGGGCTCCGGGCTATGGGGAAGGCCCGTGAAAATGATGTCCTGGAACACCGTTCCGGCCAGGAGGAGGTCAAACCCGGGTTCGGAGGGCGAGCGGACGCCGGCCAGGGGGTCGAAAGGCCGGGCTGGGATCGCTTCCATGTCCGGCACGATACGCCCTGCCGCTGACATCCGATAGTGGACGCCCTGCTTTGCGTCAGGGACAAGCCAATCCGGGCCTAGACTGCTGGTTATGCGGCTTCTGATTGCCGGCGGCGGGGGTTTCCGGGTGCCGCTCATCTACCGGGCACTGGTCTCGGGCCGTTTTGCCGGCCTGGCCACCGAACTGGTGCTGTACGACGTCGACCCCGCCCGCCTCGACGCCGTCACCGCCGTGCTGCGGAGCATGCCCGCCGGACCGGGTGCCCGTCTCCCGGTCCGCGCCTCCACCAGCCTTCCGGACGCCCTCGCGGGCACGCAGATGGTGTTCGCGGCCATCCGCCCCGGCGGCACCGCGGGCCGGGTTGCGGATGAACGGGTGGCCCAGGACCTCGGGCTGCTGGGGCAGGAAACCACCGGGGCCGGGGGCATCTCCTACGCCCTGCGGACCATCCCGCGCATGCTGGAACTGGCCCGGCTGATGAAGGAACACTGTCCCGAGGCGTGGCTGATCAACTTCACCAATCCGGCCGGCATGGTCACCGAGGCGCTGTTTCCCGTGCTGGGCCGCAGGGCAATCGGCATCTGTGACTCGGCGGGCGGCCTGGTGTACCGCGCCGCGCATGCGGCCGGGGTGGCGCTGCCGGAGGGACGGCTCGACGGTGTGGGCTACTACGGGCTGAACCATCTCGGCTGGCTCTACCGGCTGGAGTCCGCCGGCCGGGACGTGCTTCCGGACCTGCTCGCCGACCCCGATGCCCTGCAGTCCTTTGAGGAAGGCAGGCTGTTCCCGCAGCCGTTCCTGGCGAGCCTTGGCGCGCTGCCCAACGAGTACCTGTACTACTACTACCGGGCCGGGGAAGCACGGCAGGCAATGCAGGCGATGACCAGCACCCGCGGGGAGACCATCCACAGCCAGCAGCAGGAGCTGTATCCGCGGCTGGCCGCTGCCGGCGGGGAGGCGTTCCGCCTCTGGGAGGAGGCACGGCGCTCCCGTGAGGAAGGCTACCTGGCCGAGGCCCGGGCCGACGGCGAACACCGGGACGAGGACGATCTGGCCGGCGGCGGCTATGAACGCGTCGCGCTGGCTGCGATGAGCGCGCTCTCCGGCGGTGGCACCACGCAGCTGATCCTCAACACCCGAAACTCCCTGCCCGAGGCGGCCGAGCCCGCCGCGGCTGAAGCAGCCGAACTCCGGGCCGCCATTCCGGGACTGCCGGCGGACGCCGTCGTCGAACTTCCCTGCACGGTAACCCCCGACGGCGCGCTGCCGCTGCCCCAGCAGGCGCCGCCGGAACCGCAGCGTGAGCTGCTTGGCCGGGTCAAGGACGTCGAACGGCTCACCGTGCTCGCCGCGACGGACGGCAAGCGGGATGCTGCCCTGCAGGCCTTTGCCCGCCACCCGCTGGTGGATTCGGCGGACGTGGCCGGAAGGCTTTTGGCCGGTTACGAGCACGCTTTCCCTGCCCTGCGGGAGCTGTGGGGCGGGGCCCGGAGTTAACACACATCGGCCGGCGTGAGGGGAGGGAGTAGTGTTTTATCGAATGCGCACTGAACCGGCGGCCACTCGCGCCGGCGGCCGGAAGGAGGTCCCGTGGCATTGATCCGCAGGGTCGCTTTGCTCTCCCTCCACACCTCCCCCATGGAGCAGCCCGGGTCCGGTGATGCGGGCGGGATGAACGTCTACATCCGGGAACTGGCCTCCGCCCTGGCCGAGGCTGGAGTGGAAGTCGAGATCTTCACCCGCGCCACCTCGGCCGGCCAGCCCGCCGTCGAACATCCCGATCCCGGGGTCTGCGTGCACAATGTCCTGGCCGGCCCGCCGAAAAAGATTCCCAAGGAAGAACTTCCCGGCCTGCTGCACAGCATGGTGGCCGAGATTGAACAGATCCGCCGCCGGCAGCCGCACGGCCGGTATGACGTCATCCATTCGCACTACTGGGTGTCCGGGATCGCCGGCCTGGAGCTGTCCGAACTGTGGGGCGTCCCGCTGGTGCACACCATGCACACCATGGCGAAGGTCAAGAACCTGCTGCTGGAGTCCGGCGAGCAGCCCGAGCCGCGGCGGCGCGAGCTCGGCGAGCACCGCATCGTGGACGGCGCGGAGCGGCTGATCGCGAACACCAGCTCGGAGGCGGCGGAACTGGTGTCGCACTACGGAGCCACGTACGACCGCATCGATATCGCCCCGCCGGGTGTGGACCTCAGTACCTTCACGCCGGCGTTCCGGACCCGGTCCAGGGCGGAGCGCGGCATCGCCCCGGGCACCTTCCACCTGCTGTTCGCGGGGCGCATCCAGCGGCTGAAGGGTCCCCAGATTCTGGTCAAAGCAGCCGCCCTGCTCCGGCGACGGCGCCCGGACATCGACCTCCGGCTCACCATACTGGGGTCGCTGAGCGGGAACAAGGAGTTCAACCTTCGGAGGCTGGTTGCCGAGGCGGAAATGGACGACGTCGTCACGCAGCTTCCGCCGGTGAAGGCACCGGAGCTTGCGGCCTGGTTCCGCGCGGCTGACGTTGTGGTGATGCCTTCCTTCAGCGAATCGTTCGGACTCGTGGCCCTTGAGGCCCAGGCCTGCGGCACCCCCGTGGTGGCCACCCGGGTGGGCGGACTGTCGCGGGCCATCTTCCACGGCCGGACCGGGCTGCTGGTCGACGGGCACCACGCCGCCGACTGGGCTGACGCACTCGAAGCCCTGTACGACGATCCCGCCACCCGCGAGGACATGGGACGCGCCGCCGCCATCCGTGCCCAGAACTCCGGCTGGGCCCGCACCGCCGCCATCACGCTCGAAAGCTACCATGCCGCCGTCGACCGCCACGTGGGGCCCCTGCTCGTCCCGGCCGTTCCCGCATCCTGATTTTTTCTTGCGGGTACTGGTGCTGCAGGGCTGTTAGTTTTGGGGCAGGTGCTCCGGCAGGTTCGTGGCGCCAGCCGCTCCAGGAAAGGACAATGATGTCTGATTTCCCTACCGACCTTGAGATTGCCCGCGCAGCGCGTATCCGGCCCATCGGGGAGATCGCTGCCGCTGCCGGGATCAATGCTGAAGCCGTTGAGCAGTACGGGCGGTTCAAGGCGAAGATCGATCCCGCCCGGCTGGACGCCCCGCCTCCTGCCGGAAAGGTAGTGCTGGTCTCGGCCATGTCCCCCACCCCGGCCGGTGAAGGAAAATCCACCACCACCGTTGGCCTTGCCGACTCGCTGGCCCGGGCCGGGCACAGGGTGATGATCGCGCTCCGGGAGCCCTCGCTGGGCCCGGTCCTGGGCATGAAGGGCGGCGCCACCGGAGGCGGCTACTCGCAGGTGCTGCCGATGGACGAGATCAACCTGCACTTCACCGGCGATTTCCATGCCATCACGTCGGCCAACAATGCGCTGATGGCCCTGGTGGACAACCACATATACCAAGGCAACCAGCTGGATATCGATCCCCGGCGCATGACGTTTAAGCGCGTCCTGGACATGAATGACAGGGCCCTGCGCGAGGTGGTCATCGGCCTTGGCGGGCCCACCCAGGGAGTCCCGCGGCAGGACGGTTTCGACATCACGGTTGCATCCGAGATCATGGCGGTGTTCTGCCTCGCCACGGACCTGGCCGACCTCCGGGAACGGCTGGGACGGATTACGTTCGGATACACGTTTGACCGCTCTCCCGTGACTGTTGCCGATCTTGGCGTCCAGGGTGCCCTGGCCCTGCTGTTGAAGGAGGCGATCAAGCCCAACCTGGTGCAGACCATCGCGGGCACGCCGGCCCTGGTCCACGGCGGTCCGTTTGCGAACATCGCGCACGGCTGCAACTCGCTGATCGCCACACAGACGGCGCGCCGGCTGGCCGACATCGTGGTGACCGAAGCTGGGTTCGGCGCTGATCTGGGTGCTGAAAAGTTCATGGACATCAAGGCCCGGGTTGGCGGCCTGGCGCCGTCCGCCGTCGTGGTGGTGGCCACGGTGCGGGCCCTGAAGATGCAGGGCGGGGTGGCCAAGGACCAGCTCACGCGGCCGGACC
>NZ_JARHXQ010000223.1:0-13693 GCF_029222765.1 Arthrobacter sp. Cr_A7
GCCTGGGGGATCCCAAGATAGGGCCCGTTTGGGTTTGCTTCTCGAAGGTTCCCCATCATGCGGAGCGGCTTCTGGCCGTGGATTCGCGAACCACCAGTCGGCCCCCCAAGATACGGTTGCGCCGTCTCTCGTTTGGGGTGAGCATCGAAGCGGTCAGCTCCTTGAAAGCCGTCCTTCCCAGCTGGTAGCTGGGCTGCTCCACGACCGTGAGCTTGGGACGTACCAGCGTGGCCCAATCCTGGTCATCGAAGCCGATCAAGGACAGGTGACCGGGGCAGTCGATACCCATGTCCTGGAGCGCGGCAAAGGCGCCGGCACTCATCTCTGCGTCCGTGCAGTAGAGGGCTGTGATGCTGGGTTTGGACTGAAGAAGGTAGCGGACTGCGTCTCCAGCGGAATGTCGTGAATAGGAACTTGAAGCGACCAATGCCGGATCGTAACGAATTCCTGCGCCCCGCAGGGCCATGGCATAGCCCAGCAGGCGGGCAGCTGCGGGGCGCAGAGACGAAGCGGCCTCGGGGTGGATCTGGTCCGGTAGCAGTGCTGTCGCTTCCGTGACAATGCCAATGTCCCGGTGCCCCAGGTCAAGCAAGTGTTGAACGGCTACGGCAGACGCTCCGGCGTGGTCCACTGCCACGTAGGACGCGGATGTGACCTTCAACGCCGGACGGTCGAGGAGGGTGACAGCAATTCCTTTAGCCTCAAGCTCCTCCAGGTGCGCTGTATCCTCAGTCGAGACCGGGGCGACGATGACGCCGTCAGCCCTTTTCCCCGCAAGCACCGATATTGCCCGGCGCTCCAAGCCCAGTTCACCTTCCGTGCTGCTAAGGAGCACGTCATAGCCCGCTTCACGGGCGGCGGTCGAGATACCTCTGACAGCGTTGGCAAAATATGGATTGCTGATGTCCGGAATGACTACACCGATCGTTGTGGTTTTGCCGGTGATCATGCTCCTGGCAAGGGCGTTGGCCTGGTACCCCAGTGCGTCCGCGGCAGCTTCGACAGCCTGCCGCGCCTTACCGCTGACGGATCCGTATCCAGCCAGCGCCCTTGCCGCCGTTGATTTTGACACCCCGGCCAGTTGCGCCACGTCGATGATCGTTACTGATTCCGAGCCGGTCTGGGCCACAGTCGCGTTCCTCCTTGCTCCATTGGGACCGTTACCAGACTTTATACCCACAGGTAGCCAGCAGCGTCCTGTTGTTGAGCATTCCGGCGAGGTTGCGCAGAATCGATGGGCAACGAGCCAGCCATTAAATGGTGCTCTGCCTGCCTTCCAGGCAATCCCAGTGAGCACTCTGTTCGACACATTGGACGCCTCGTAAGTTGGATCCCACCACGCAGCACTGAGCTGGGCCCCTATGCAGGGAGGCGGTGGACATTATGCTTCCACCGCCTCTCTCTGACCCTTGTACGTCCGTGCTTGGCCTTCTACCGCATTACGGCTTCCCAGGCTCCCGTGCCTACAACTTCAGGCGCGGCATTGTCGGAACCAAAGCGGGCCGGTCGGAAGGATTCAAGTACGGGGGAGGGAGTGCCTGTAAGGATCTCCTCTGCCAGCAGTTCCCCAAGGATCAAACCGAGAGTAGCGCCGGAGTGGCTGAAAACTGTGTACAGGCCCGGGATTCCTGGAATGGATCCGACCACGGGCAACCCGTCACCGGGGATCGGCTTGAGCCCGGCGCCGACGTGTTGAGCTGTCAGAAGGGGGTTGCCTGCGAGTACCTTGGAAGCCTCCTCCAGCAGGCCCTGCACCGACTCCTGCGGCACGGTGAACGAACCATCGTCCTCGACTACCACCGTCTGCTCTGCCCAGTCCGAGTCGAGCACCAGGCGGCCGTCGGGCGTGGGGCGCACCGCAACACGCGGAGTGTTAAGCACGGTCTTGACTTCTATATCTACCGGATCAGTGAAAACCACAAATGCGGCCGGCGTCCTGTCCTGAACCGTGACGCCAAGGGCTGCGAGCTGGGCCGGAACGTCACCGCCAGTAGCGAGCACAACTTCGTCAGCAGACAACCGCGTCCCGCTGGCAAGGGTCACACCGACCGCGACCCCCTCCTGCACGTCGACACGCGCATCGCCGGCATTCTGGATCACTTTCGCTCCCTTGGCCACGGCCTCCGCTACCAGCACAGGAATGAAGTCCGGCATGTTCACCCAGCCCTCACCGGGATTGAAGATGGCACCTTCTTCAGCCACAACCTCGGCATTCACATCCGGCGCCACCGCTGCCACGTCGGCCCGCTCGACCCAAACGGATTCGTACCCACGAGACCGTTCAAACGCGTAAGTATCCCGGAACGTCTTGCCCGGGGCGGCCCATTTCATGGCGCCGTTGAACTGAATGTACTCGCGGCTTTCAGGGTGGTGCACACTCCAGGTGCGATAACGGTCAATGGCCAGCAACCGCAGGTAGTGGTATTCGGCCGAGCGGGCGCCCGAGGAGTTTAGCCAGGCAATCGAGCGGCCAGACGCGCCGTTTGCGAGGGACCCGGAGGTCACGAGTGTAACCTGCGCACCGCCGCGGGCGAGATGTACGGCCGTGGAAGCGCCAAGGATGCCGCCGCCGATGACAACGACATGCTTCTTGCGAGAGGTGGAGGACATGATTCTTTACTTTCTCGTCGTTTATTGGCTATCAGCTGCCCGGCTTGGAGTCTTTCGAGAGACCCCTGACGGAAGCGTGGATGTTTTCGATGATCCGCAGCACTTCAATTGATTCGCGCGGATCCACGGGGAGCGGGCCGGTACCTCGGATGGATTCAGCAAGCTTCGCGTAAAAGCGCGGATACGCTCCGCGCTCCGCGGGGACTGGTGTTTCCGTGCTGGCCGTGCCGAGAATGCCCCACGCTTCTTCGGTTTCGACGCCGTAGGTAGGATCGGTGGGCAGAACCCCGGCAGCGAGGTCCGGCTCCTGGCAGTCCAAGCCCCATTTGGTGTAGCCGGCCGAGGAACCGAGCACGTGGAAACGAGGTCCTGGCCGGGCCGCAACACCGTTCATCCAGAGCCTTGAGCGAACCCCCGACTCATGCAGCAACGACACGAATGCTTCGCTCTCGCCCCCCTCAGGATTGGGCCCGTGGTTCGCCGTTTCACCGTATGTGTCGACGACCGGGCCGAACAGACGGATGGCCTGATCGATCAGGTGGGCGCCGAGATCATGCAGGAGGCCACCGCCATCGGCCGGGGTCGCCTCATCGCGCCAGTTGCCAAAGCCCTCGGGCCGCCACCACTCGAAACGCGATTCGAAGCTATGGACCTGCCCCAAATCTCCGCCGCGAACGAGCCGCTGAAGAGTGAGGAAGTCCGCATCCCACCGACGATTCTGGAAGACCGACAACTGCACCCCTGCACTGGATGCAAGATCGAGAAGGTGCTCGCCTTCCTGCGAGGTCGGCACGAATGGTTTATCCACCACCAAGTGCAGACCGTGCGCGATCGCTGTGGAGGCGAGGTCCACGTGTGTGGAAGGCGGTGTGCACACGACCACTAGGTCGAAGTCGTCTGCGGCAGCAAATAATTCATCCGCGGAGGGAAAAACTCTTGCCTTTGGGTAGAGACGGGCGGCCTCACCGGAACGTTCTGGATCGGCCGTCACGATGGCGCCCAGGGAAAAGTCTGGGTCCGCTTCGATCAGGGGCGCATGGAAAACCTTGCCCGACACTCCGAATCCAATAACGGCGGTCCGAATGGGCGTTGCAAGCATCAGAGCACCTCCTAACGCTTGATCGGGGTAAACATGACAACCACGGCTGTCGCAGCCGCCCGGGGGACGTTCAATCTGATCACTGCATTCCAATCATGGATGAGACCCGTCGGGGTCTAGGAGTCTTTAGACTGAGTTCGGTCTCATTCGGCATGAGTGAGACCGAACCCAGTAGGTTTTGCATACTGTTATCGCTCGAACCGTAGGCACTGTAATGACGTGCCCGAGCCCCTCGCGATGGTAGCGGGGCTAACTCACGGCTTGGGCCACAGGCGGGTTAGCCACCGTCCGGCTGTGCCGGAGTGCCTTAGGCAGGGCGAAGACTGTCACGAGGATTGAAGCGACGCAGGCGGCAGTCATGTACCAGCCGAACGACACATTGGAACCTGTGACGGAGAACAACCACACAGCCACAAGGCCGGCCGTGGCACCGATCAATGACGTTCCGACGTTAAAGTTCAGTGCAGATGCCGTCGACCGTACTTCCGGCGGGAAACTCATGACATAGGCCACGCTAAGCGGCGCCGCCAGCAAGTTGTTGATCAAAGTGAAACCGATGACGCTGACCGTTGCAAGGAAGATCGATTTCTCGCCAATCGCGAAGAAGGCTGGCACGGTAAGGACAACAAAGAGTCCATAACCAGTCAGTAAGACCGGACGGGCACCAAACCTGTCGGCGAGGGAGCCGCCCCAAATGCTGGTAATGGGGCCCACAGCGTAGGTAAGCATCGAGGCGAGCAATGCCTGGGATGCTGGGAACCCTGCCGTGATGAGTGCCGTCACAAAGTATGCCTGGATCGTGTACGAACCGATGCGCTGGCCCGCACCCAGACCGATGACCTTCAGCATGTCAGCCCAGTAGAAGCGCAAGGCAGTGCGCAATGGCGTCTGCTTGACCTTCTCGGTCTCGGCCTCCTTGAGAACATTCTGGAACTCGGGCGTTTCGGAGACGTGATTCCGCATGTAGATGCCGATGAATGCGATGGGAATAGAGAGCAGGAACGGGATGCGCCAGCCCCAGTCAGCGAAGGCTTCGCCCGGCATCGTGGCGCTTAGCACATAGGCGAAACCCGCTGCCAGGAATGACCCAAGGGAGCACGTTGAGTTCAAGACGCCGGCCACGAAGTTCGGACGGCGCCCCTTCTCGTGTTCGAAGAGGAAGTTGGCAGCAGTCGTGTATTCCACGCTTGCACCTACGCCCTGCAGAAGACGCGAGAGCATCAAGAGCACCGGGGCCGCAACTCCAATGGCCGCATAAGTCGGCAGGATACCAATGCCGGCCGTTCCAACACTCATCAGGGCGATCGTCAGGATCAAGACGAACTTTCGCCCCTTGATGTCACCGAGCGGTCCCAGGATCAGGCCGCCGATAGGACGGATGGCGTAGGAGAGGACGATGCCGATATACACGGCCAAGAGGGCGGTGACTGAATCAGAGGAAGGGAAGAACTGTGTTGAAATGATCGCGGCCAGGGTCCCGTACAGGGTGAAGTCGTAGTACTCGACGACGTTGCCGAGCATGGTCGAGACGAAAACACGGCGCCGGGTGGCTGAAGGCACGGGGGCCGTAGTGCTGGCTGTATTTGCCATGTTGTTTCCTAGGGGTGAGGGCGGGTTACGAGTCGCCGCTAGTGATTTGAATGAACTGCTCTGGGTAGACTTCCCTGGCGAACGCCTCCGAAATCTTTCCCTCCGCAAGGTCGCGTGCGACCTCGTCCACATGCCTTAGTTCTGGTGCGCCATAGCCTCCGGCTCCGGCTGTTTCGATTGCTACGCGATCGCCGGCTTGGAGGACTGTGTATCCGTGGTCAATGGGCCGTGCACCCTCGCTGAGGACGGCTCGCGCGCCCTCGCCCGCCAATCCGCCGTTGAGGCCCCAAGGGCGGGATTTTTGACGGCTTGTATCGAGCCAGAAATGAATGTCTGGATCCTCAACCCGAACTGCACGGCGGATGCCGAGGCCGCCGCGGTGTTCTCCGCCGCCGCCGGAGTTTTGAATCAGTTCGTATGCGTCGATGACGAGGGGGTACTCGGCCTCAAGGCTTTCGACCGGCAGGTTGGAGGTGTTGGTCATGTGGACCTGGACACCGTCCATGCCGTCTTTGGTAGAGCGGGCTCCGCATCCGCCTCCGATGGTCTCCAGATAGACGAACTCTCGTCCGGTGCGGGAGTTCCGGCCGGAGAAGTGAACACCGGTGTTGGCGCCATTGCTTGCTGCGGTGACACGCTGTGGAACGGCAGTGGCCAAGGCGCCGTGGATGAGGTCAACGATACGTTGGCATGTTTCGCTTCGACCGTTTACTGCGGCAGGTTCCTGGCAATTGATAATGGACCCGACCGGTGCCTCGATTTTCACGGGCCGGTAGAGGCCCGCGTTGGGGACGATGTCGGCGTCGATCAGACTCTTCAGTGAGTAGTAGACGGAAGCGTACAGGGCAGTCCAGACGACGTTGACGCTTGCGCGGACCTGCGGGGGGTTTCCGTCGAAGTCGAACGAGATGTTATCGCCGTCGATCACGATACGCACTTGAAGTTCGAGCTCGTCGTCCAGTTCCGGGCAGTCGAACTTGTCCTGGAAGGAGTACTCGCCGTTCGGCATGGCTGAAATGGCTGCGCGGGTGCGGCGTTCGGTGTAGTCGAGCAGGTCTTCGCCGGCCTGGACCATGACTTCGCGGCCATAGCGATCACAGAGGTCCTTGTATCGCTGGGATGCGAGGCGGTTTGCTGCCTGCTGTGCGCGCAGGTCGGCCTGCCGCTCGTGCGGGACCTGGCAATTCAGGAGAATCAGGTTGAGCATCTCCTCCTGCAGCACGCCTTGACGGATAAGTCGGACGGGCGGGATACGCAGGCCTTCCTGGAAAATGTGCGCGTGCCCGCGGTCACCGAAGTCGGCGTGGTGGGCGAGGTTTGCCGCCCAAGCAGTCAAGATGCCGTCGACGAAGACCGGCGTGGCCAGGACGATGTCAGGCAGGTGGGATCCGCCGCCGCTGAAGGGATCGTTGCCGATGAAGGTGTCACCATCTTTGATCTCATCCAGCGGGTAGCGGCTCATAATGCCGTCCACGATGCCCATCAGTGAACCGAGGTGCAGGGGCGAGCCGCCTTCGTCCTGGGCGATGCCCTGCCCTTTGGCGTCGAAGAGGGAAGCGGTGCAGTCCCGGCGTTCCTTAATGTTGGTGGAGTAGGCGGCTCGGACAAGCGTTTCGCCCATTTCCTCGACGACGGTTGCAAGCGCGGAGCCGATGACTTCTGCAAGGACGCTGTCGAGCTGTTGCGTGGTGTTGTTATTCATTGGGGCTCCTTCGGATTTCAATGACGAGGTTGCGTACGTCGTCGACGACGCAGACATCGGAGGGAAGCAAGAGGGTGGTGGTGTCCATTTGTTCGATGACGGCCGGTCCCACAATGCGGTGACCTACGTCAAGCAGACGCCGGTCGTATACGGGGCAGGAGACGTAGTCGCCTGCTTCAGCGAGGTAGACGTCACGGCGGGCGACGATGGCGTCGTCCGCCTTTCGTCCTTGGGCGGCAGCGCGGAGGATCTCGGCACGAGGGACGTCGGCGATGGCCTGCAGGCGGAAGGTTACTGCCTGCACGGCCTCGTCGTGGGCGCTGTAGCCATACATGCGGTCGTGGGCGTGCTGGAAGCCTTCGATAACGGCAGTGATCCCTGCAGCGTCGATGTTTCCTTCGGGGAGCTCGACGGGAAGTTCGTAATTCTGCCCCGCGTAGCGCATTTCCAGGCGACGGACGATGCTTCGCCGTTCCGTTTCAATCCCTTCCTCGTCAAACCAATCTGCGGCGTGGTCAGAGAGCTCAGCGAAGATCTTAGCGATGTCTTCGGCAGTATCAGGGGATACCTGCGTGATCTGGGTGCGCATGAAATCACTGCGAATATCCGTCATGAGAAGGCCGAGGGCAGACTGAGCGCCTGGTGTTTCCGGGACCACGACCCGGTCGACGCCCAGCTCAATTGCCAGCCGGGAAGCGTGCAGCGGCCCTGCACCACCGAAAGGAACAAGAGCGTAATCACGGGGATCGTAGCCTCGCTGTACCGAGATGACACGTATGGCCCGGGCCATGTTCGCAGTGACTACACGGATGATGCCCTGGGCCGCCTCCGGAACGCTCATGCCAAGGGGATCTGCAATAGCCTTGACCGCCCTATGGGAAGCCTGTGCGTCGATCTTCAGCTGGCCATCCAGCAGGTACTCCGGATTAAGGACTTGGAGAACCACGTTGGCGTCCGTCACTGTGGCATCCTGTCCGTTTCCGTAACAGGCCGGGCCGGGGAAGGCGCCGGCGCTTGCCGGGCCGACCTTCAGGTGGTTGCCACTGTCGATCCAGGCAATCGAACCGCCGCCGGCACCAACGGTGTGGATGTCCAGCATGGGTGAACGGATCGGGCGGCCATCCAGCTCCATGCCGGAGGTGACCTTGGGTTCGCCGTTCTGTACAAGGGAGACGTCAGAGGAGGTGCCACCCATGTCGAAGGTGATGATGTCCGGGCTACCGGCAGCGCTCGTAATTGCAGCAGCGCCGACAACACCCGTGCTCGGACCGGAGAGAACCAGGCGGACCGGCATCTTCTCGGCCGTTGCGAAGGGGATAATGCCACCGTTGGACTGGGTCACGTGCGGGATGCACTTCAGCCCGTTCTCGGCAAGGCGCTGACGCAGACGACCGAGATAGTTTGCCACCACGGGGCCGATGTAAGCGTTGGTGACAACGGTAGAAAGACGTTCGTATTCACGGAACTCGGGGAGAACGTCACTGGACAGTGAGACATACGCCTCGGGGAATTCCTCAGCGATGACAGCAGCGATCTGCTGCTCATGCTCTGGGCGGAGGTAGCTGTAGAGGAGGCAGACCGCAATGGATTCAACCTGCTGTTCCTTGAGTTCCCGCACCGCAGCGCGGACTTCATCGAGGTCCAGAGGCGTTTCGATGCGCCCGTCGTGGCGTACGCGCTCGTTCACTTCCAGACGAAGGTCACGTGGAACGAAAGGTTCCGGCTTGTCGGCCTGCAGATCGTAGAGGTGCGGGCGGCGACCGCGCCCGAGTTCGAGTAGGTCCCGGAAGCCCTTGGTAGTGATGAGCCCAGTGCGCACGCCGCGCCCAGTCAGGAGTGCGTTCGTGCCTACTGTGGTGCCGTGGGCGAGGTAGGTAACCTCGTCGATCGAGCGGCCTCCCATCTGTTCGAGCAGTTCCTCGATGCCGAGCACGATTGCGCGTCCGGGATCGTCAGGGGTCGATGAGACCTTACGGACATGTACTTGCCCGTTCGCCTCGTCGAACGCACAAAGGTCGGTGAAGGTACCACCGGTGTCTACTCCGATTCTGAGAGTCATGATCTTCCTGTCATTGATTTCGCTTTTGCCCGAAAGGGTCTTGTCGGCAACGCCACCCAGGATCCGCTTGTGGGGACTGGTGCCGTCTCGCGATTTTGGGGAACGTTCCCAAATGTGCTGCACAAAAGTCTAGGGATGTGATGTGACCCACGTCAATACCCCCTGGAATGCTAATTCGTCACTGGCACCCTGCAATCTCGGAACAGCCATACTTCCCAACTCCAGAGGCTGGGGCCGGGCGCCAGCACAAGGAACTTGGGAAGAAAACCTTGACCTTGGCGGTCAAGGCGGCCTAATCTCGACGGTACTTGGGAACGTTCCCTAAATACTTTCCCCTCCTCAGGAAAGAACGGCGCTAGTGATGAAGAGACGCAAGCCGAAGTCACCAGTAACACTGAAAACGGGAGAGCACTGCCATCAGAGCGGATGGTGGCGGTCCGAGAGGGTGGGTTCCCCGTCATACTTCATTTCTGAGGGCAGCCTCATGCCAGCGGTGGAAGGGGCCCAATCCACGTGGGCGTTCATTATGCCGGAACCACCGAGGAGACTATTCGACAGCCAAGCCGCGGTGTTGAGATAGGGAACGTCAACGTCCGCCTGAAGTCGATCCTGACCGTGGAAGGCCACGATGTCGTTTACGCGCGGGGGAGCCCAACATAGCGTGGAACCCTTTCCGCGTAGCCGGGGTAGGACTGCGGAAAGAGCTCCGCGAGGGCGGCTTCTTCGGCGACGACAAAGCGGTGCTCCACCAGCAGTTCGGCCGGCAGCAGCGCGAGGACCCAGGACGAACCGGCCAGGACTCCCGCGCCGAGTTGAATGAGCCACCAGCCCACATACATGGGATGGCGGGTCACCGCGTAAGGGCCGGTGACCACCAGATCCTCCGGCCGCTCCAGCTCGAAGCGGCCCGCCGAGTGACGCCGTCGTTCAGCCAGGGCCCAGCCGTTGAATCCGACGCCGGCGATCACCAGTCCCGCTCCGGCTACCGTGTGGACGGCGCGGGAGCCGGGAAGCGGCAGGGGGCGGAGCCTGGCAAGAAGGCGGTCGAGGGCCATCCCGGCCACGACGGGCGCAGGCAGGGGAAGGTTGTCGTAGCTCGACTTGAGCCGCCCCGCCAGGGTATGCGCAGAACTGATGTCCGCCGCCATGGTTTCAGGGTACGCCGCGGCGCAGTGCCTGGATGAGCAGCCAGACGGTCCGCGGGACAGCCCACAGGATGGCCAGTCCGAGGACCGGCACCAGGGAGACGCCCAAGTCCGGGAACTGGCGGATGATGACCAGCAGGTCGGTGTCGAAACGGGCGGGTGCGTAGATGAAGCACAGCCACAGGGCGAACGCGTCGAGGGCGAGCGCCGCCAGGCCCACGGCTAACAGCGGAAGCCTCCCGCCGCCGTCGTACGCTCCACCGCTCCGGACGAGCACTCGCAGTGCCAGCCACAGGCTCAGCAGCTCAGCCACCAGCAGCCCCAGCGCGACCGCCCAGCTGTAGCGCTGCAGCCAGTCCTCCTGGACCACGGCGGGAATGGGCTGCTGCCCGTGGAGGATCCGCAGGATGTTGGTGTCGATGGCCTTGAGCCGGGACGGGGCGGAGGTGTCGTTTGCGTTGATAACCAGGGCGACGCCCAGGCCGGAATCCGGAACCATGGCCAGGTACGTATGGCTGTTGCCCCACTCGCCCTGGTGCTCGGCGAGCAAGGGCAAGGAGGCATCATCGGCGGCCTCCGCGGCAGGGACGGATTCAACAAGCGGGCGGGTGAACCACCCCATCGCGTACATCTTTGACCCGTCAACCCGGACCCCGGGCTTGAGCATGGCCCGGACGCTGTCGGGCTGAAGGATGCGCCCGTCCCGGAATTGCCCCTCGTTCAGCAGCATGCTGAGCTCCCGGCCCAGGTCATTCGCCGAGGCATACATGGTGCTCGACGGCATCCCGGTGGTCGGCGCGGGCACCTCCGTCTGCTGCCAGAACGTGCCGAACCACAGCGAGTGGCCGGCGGCGGCACCGTCCGCACGGGCAGCAGCGCGGGTCGGGTGGCTGTGGCCCATGTCCAGGGGTTCAAAAACATGCTGCCGCATGTAGTCCCCGAACGGCTGCCCGGCGACTGTCTGAACCAGGAGGCCCAGGACGTTGAAGTTGGCGTTGGCGTAGCCGAAGGCAGCACCCGGGACTCC
Organism: Arthrobacter sp. Cr_A7; assembly: GCF_029222765.1. NCBI lineage: Bacteria > Bacillati > Actinomycetota > Actinomycetes > Micrococcales > Micrococcaceae > Arthrobacter > Arthrobacter sp. Cr_A7. Next base: position 11,233 of record NZ_JARHXQ010000223.1, read on the forward strand.
CGCCAGCGGGGAATCGGCGAGGTCCCGGACGCCTTCTTCGAGGGCCTCCGGGTCCTGCGCGAAGGAGCCTTCGAAGGCAGTATCCTTGGACGCCATGCCGCTGGCCTGGTGCAGCAGGTGGCGGACGGTGATGCCGGACGCGCGGCTGTCCTGCAGCGTGAACCACGGCAGGTAGGTCCGGACGGGTTCGTCCAGGCGGAGCCGGCCGGCCTCCACCTGCTGCATCACGGCGATGGCCGTGAGGGACTTGCTGGTGGAGGCCAGCAGTACCGGGGTGTCGGCGGTCATCGGACGGCCCGAATTGTCGGCGCTGCCGTAGGCGGCGGCATGCAGCGGGACGCCGTCCTGGACGACGACGACGGCGGCGCCCGGGAGCCCGATCGCGGCCATTTGTTCCTGCAGGAAAGCGTCCACCACTTCATACGTCTGTTGGTCAGGGACGACGGCGGGCGGGGCCTCCTGCGCAGCGGCGGAGGCGTGTACGAAAGGACCGAAGAGAGCGGCAACCGCCAGGAGGCCCGGCAGGCAACAACGCGAAAACCAGGAGATTCCTCGCCTGCCTGCACCTGCCCCGGCTGACGGCGTCACCGGTCCGGTTCCCCTGTCCGCCGGTGGCGGTGGTGCAGCTCGTAGCTGTCGAACACGTCAGAGGATGTGGTTCCCGCATGGCCGAATTTGCCGCGGAGGACGTCCGCGAGGCCATCCAGCGCCGCGTGCAGCATCCGTCCAGCGAACTGGAGTTCCCGGCTTTCGCTCCGCTCGGCGTCCGATGCCAGCTGCTGGGCGTAGGCAAGCGTGGCAGGCAGGGAACTCCGCTGGTCCACTTCGCGGAAATAGTAGGTTTCGTGGAACGCCAACAGGTCTATGCCCACTGTGGCTACGTTCCGGGCCAGCGATTCCACCAGTCCGGCTGCATGCGCGGGATCCAGTGCCGCTACACCATCAGGGCCGGCCGCCTCCCGGAACAGGTTCAGCTGGTGGGCCAGAGCCCGGCGCCGGTTCAGGGCAGGGTAGGTCTGCAGGATCCAGGAGACCGTGGCGGTCAGCAGCCCGAAGCCGGTCACGGCCTGCAGGGCGGAGACCAGCCGGAGCAGGGGACTGGCAGCCACGATTTCGCCGAACCCCACAGTGGAAAGAGTGACGAGCGAGATGTAGAGGGCTTCGGCAAAATCGGCCCGCTGCGGAACACCGGTCCCGTACACAAAGCCGTCCGGCAGGTGGGGCAGGTACAGCAGGGCCCAGCCGACGGCGGCCAGGCTCGCCCAGGTTGCGATGACAGCGGCCATGGCCAGGGGCGCCGCAAGGGACGATGCCCGGCCCCGGGCTTTTCTCGACAGCAGCCAGATTCCGCGCATGATCGCGCGCCCGGTGGGACCGGAGTCGTGCGGATACAGGAGGGTGTGAAAGACGTCCGCGAGCATCAAGAGAATCAGCCCGGCCCCCAGCACCGTCCAGAGAGTATCCGCGATGTCCATGCCTCATTTTAGTGGCGGCGGTTGGCCCGTATCCCCTTACGGCTGCCGCTGGCTGCCCCGAAAAACCAGCGCAACCCCGGTAGCCAACTCAATGCCATAAATGGACAGGGGCGGAAGGTCGCCGGTGCCGGCCAGCACGCCGGCGAAGGTTGCCGCGCCGCCAAGATTCAGCCAGCCGGGCCAGCGCGGAAAACCGGCGTGCGTGCGGGACCGCTGGAGCAGGGCGCCGCCAAGGGCCGCCATGCCCGCCAGGCTCACCCACACACACCCATAAAATGGCCACTCGGGCTGCCGCCCCAGCGCGAAGCCCTCGGGGTCGGTGAACCGGGCTGCCAGATCCACAGGGAAGACGGCAGCTCCAGCGGCCAGGAGGACTGCGCCGGCTTGGGCGAGCCGCCGCCCGGCCAGTCGCTCCTGTTCGCCGCCCGCGCGTCCCTGGTCCCACTGGCGGGCGAGCACCGCCACACCGGCAGGCAGCACAATTGTGCCCGCGCCGAGCAACACAGTCTGCGCCCTCCATTGCACGGGGTTTGCCAGCAATATCTCCAGTTTGCGTTGCGGTTCCCGTTCCACGTAAACGCGCGAGACAGGCATGAAGGCCCCGGCCAGAAAAGTCGCGGACCCTGCAGCCATGACAGCACCCGCAGTTCGGGTCCCTCCACGAAGCAACCGGCTCATGTAACGACGGTAGGCCCGACCACCGGCAGGTACAAGAGCCCCATAGGGAAGCCAAATGGACTGGAATAACTCTTGCGTGAACACCGCCGCCGATGCGTGGGTGATGGGCGATATCGGCGTCGGGCTGATGGCCTGGCTGAACATCGTCGGCAGCCTAATCCTGCAGAAGCCCGCGCTCAAGGCGCTGAAGGACTTCGAGCGGCAGCAGAAGCTCGGCCTCGACCCCGTCTTCGCCCCGCAGCCCCTCGGCGTCACCGGGTCCACCTTCTGGGAGTCCTACAAGAAGGCCGGCCGTGAGAAGGAAACCG
>NZ_JARHXQ010000224.1:0-3554 GCF_029222765.1 Arthrobacter sp. Cr_A7
GCCTTGACAGCGCATTTGTTAGCGCTGACAGTAAGGGGAGCCAATTCGACCCCAAGCGGAAAGCCGACCGAATGAAGAACTGGGCAGGAAACCTTGAATACGCCTCAGCCGACGTCCGGCGGCCGGAGTCCGTGGCTGAGCTCGCCGAGGTGGTGGCCCGTTCATCGCGCGTGAAGGCGCTGGGCTCCCGGCATTCCTTCAACCGGGTGGGGGATACCGACGGCGTGCACATCCTGCTGGATGCCCTGCCGCAGCAGATCGACCTCGATTCAGCCAAGGGGACGGTCCGGGTCAGCGGCGGCGTGAGCTACGGTGCCCTGTGCCGCACCCTGGAGCAGTCCGGCGCCGCAATCCACAACCTTGCCTCGCTGCCGCACATCTCGGTGGCCGGGGCAGTGCAGACCGGCACCCACGGCTCCGGCGTGGACAACCAGTCGCTGGCGGGCGCCGTCGAAGCCATCGAACTGGTGAGGCCCTCGGGCGAACAGGTGTGGTTGTCCCGCGCGGACGGGGACGAGTTCCTGGCAAGCGTGGTGGGCGTGGGTGCCCTGGGCATCGTCACCGGCCTGGAACTCGCAGTCCGCCCCAGCTTCCGGATGCGCCAGCGGGTTCTGGTCGATCTGCCGTGGGACCGTGCCCTGGAAAACTTCAATGACCTCGTGTCCGGCGCCTACAGCGTGAGCCTCTTTACCAACTACTCCGGGCAATCCATTAGCCAGGCCTGGTTCAAGGCATTGGATGAAGAGCCCGCGCTGGCGGACCTGTTCGGCGCCACCGCCGCCCTCACTCCCCGGCATCCGCTGCCGGACATGTCAGCCGAGAACTGCACGCTCCAGATGGACGAGCCCGGCCTGTGGCTCGACCGACTGCCGCACTTCCGCCACGAGTTCACCCCGAGCAAGGGCGAGGAGCTGCAAAGTGAGTTCATCCTGCCGCTGGAGCACGCGCCGGCCGCAATAGAGGCCGTGCGCAGCATCGCCGACAGGCTGGCGCCCCTGCTGTTCGTTTCAGAGATCCGCACGGGCGCCGCGGACGAGTTCTGGCTCAGCCCCTTCTACCGGCAGCAGAGCGTGGCGCTGCACTTCACGTGGAAGCCGCTGCAGCCGGACGTCGAGGCCGTCCTGCCGGAGCTCGAGGACCTGCTGCGGCCCTTCGGCGCCAGGCCACACTGGGGGAAGCTGTTCTCACCGGAGGGCCACGACTGGGAGCAGCTCTATCCCCGCTTCGCAGCCTTCCGTTCCCTCGCGTCGGCCCACGATCCCGACGGCAAATTCCGCAACGCGCTGCTGGACAGCATCCTGGGCGTACCCGCCTCCAGCGCCCGCTGAGCCGTTCACCCGCGCCGGTCCCCCGGCGCACCAAGGGTTAGGCTGGACAGATGAAACGCCGCCTTGCCGCCCTGTCCGCCGTCCCCCTGATGCTGCTGCTTGCCGGCTGCGGTGCCGTGGAGGAAGCAGCAAGCAACGCAGCAAGCGATGCTGCGTCCAAAGTCGCCACCGCTGCCGCCGACGAAGTGAAGCGGCAAATCTGTACCGTCATCGATGATGGCCTGGTCAGCGTGGAGGACAAGCAGGTGCTGGCAGGTTTGGTTTCCGCCGCCAGGACAGCGGGTGTCCCCACGGAAATCACGACGCCGTTGGGCGAGATTGCGGCGGCCGGAGACCAGGTGCCGGAAGGCTCGGTCAAGGCCTTGAGGGACGCCTGCTCGGCATAGGAACTGCCCCCGAAATTCCCTCTTTAGCCCCCTGCATCTTGGTGCTACGGTGAAATGACGAACTAGTAAGCCTGTGATACTAATCACGCGCGAAGGAGATCGTCATGGCTGAACGAGGCAACACCAAGCACAACTCCGAGCTGGATGACCAGATGCAGCACGAAACCCAAGGGGTGGTCCGCGGCAACCAGCCGGCACACGCGGAGGAATGGCGGGAGACCGAGCCGTTCCCGGACGACACGGATCCCAATGAGGTCCGCGAGGCCCTGAATCCCGTGGCATCACCGGACCCCCTCGACGATGAGGAGGGGGAACAGTGACCGGCAGCCTGAAGGAATACGCGGATCTGTACAAGCTGCCCGGCCCCTGGTGCACGGCCTACGTGGATGCCGGCACCGGGACAGTGGACACCCTCGAAGCGGCCGACGTCCGCCCAGGCAACGCACGCGCCCAGCTGGAGGCCCAGGGAGCGTCCGCTGCTGACCTTGACGCGGTGGAACAGTCACTCCAGCCCGAAGCCGGGATTCCCGCCCCGGTCTCAAGGTTCGTCCTGGTCCATCAGGGCAAGGCGGAGATCAATGAAGTCCTCGCGGGAGACCGGGTACTGCCGGAGCGGATTTCGGTGGACCCCATCCCTGACCTGTTACCGCTGGTGAAACACCGGCCCGAAGACCTTCCCTATGTTGTTGCGGAGGTCAGCCGGGAGCACGGCGAAATCAGGCTGTACCACGCAGGTGCCGGTGCTCCTGACAGCACCCGGGAAGTCCAGGGCGAAACCGAGCATGTGAGCAAGTTCCAGGGCGGGGGCTGGGCGCACCTGCGGTTCCAGCACCACACCGAGGATGTCTGGCGACGGAACGCGGACGAGGTTGCCGGTGAAATTGACCGGGTGGTGGCCGAGAGTGGTGCCCGGCTGATTGTCCTGGCCGGGGATATCCGGGCGCGCGGCCTGGTCCAGGAGCAGCTCTCGAAGGCCAGCCAGGACCTGGTATCGGTGGTTGACTCGCACACCCACACGCAGGGTGCCGATGACGCCCTCCTTGATGACCAGGTCAACCAGCGGGTCGCCGAACTCTGGGCAGCAGAGCAGCAGGAGGTCATGGACCGGCTGGCCATGCAGGAGGGGCAGGCCAACCCCGAGTCCGCCACCGGAATCGGCGCCGTTGTGCATGCGCTCCAGCAGGCACAGGTGGACGTGCTGATCCTGAATGACGCAGCCCTGACCGAGCGGACCCTGCTGGCCCTCGACTCAGAACCGTGGATCGCCACCGCCGAGGAAGAGTCCCTGGCGGCAAACGTCCTGGGCAAGGTTCCGGCACCTGCAGCACTGCTGCGGGCGGCCGCCCTGACGGATGCACGCGTGCTGTTGGTTCCCGGCCCTGTCCTGCCGGAGGGCGTGGACGTTGCCGCCCTGCTTCGCTGGCCCACGGGACCAGCCGCGCCTGCGTCGTCGTGAGCAACTTCGCTTCGCTTTGCCACGCGTGAAAGTTACTGATCGGAAGGTGAAATCGTGACTACAGCAAATGAAAACCCTGACGCCGTACCGGGAGTGATCATCCCGGAGGAGGACGCACTCCCCCAGCCCACCCGGACGGGCCATGGAAAAATGCCCGAAGATGTCGACGACGACGTTTATGAGGCGGCAGCCGAGCAGGAGCGGGTAGCAGCCGGCCTTGCCGACTACGCGCCTGGCGACGTTCCGCCGGCCACCGACCCACTGCCCCCGGAGGCATCAGAAGAGGCCGATCTCGCCCAGCGCGGCCTGCTCGGGGAAGATCAGGAAGGCCAGGGATAGACCCTCGAAACCGTGGTTGAGCCTATCGAAACCGAGCCGGGTTTC
>NZ_JARHXQ010000225.1:0-22069 GCF_029222765.1 Arthrobacter sp. Cr_A7
GCGACGGCAAGCGTTCCGCCCAGCCAGCGAAGGCGCGACGCCGGGACGGCCAGGAGCAGTTCGGCGCGCCCTTCCGCTTCTTCCGCCCGCAGCCGCAGCACCGCCTCGATACCCGCGGCAGCTGCCAGGACCCCGCTGATGCCCAGCATGGCCGTGGTAAACAGGTCGATGAGGCCTGCGTCACCGGGAACGATGCGGCTCATCAGCTCCGCCACGGACGGGTTTCCTTCCAGTGCGTCGCGTACCACCGGGCCAAGTCCGCCGGCCACAGCTCCCAGCGCGGCGGAGATGATGCACCAACTGGCCAGGCCTCCACGCTGGAGGCGCCATGCCAAGCCCAGCATCGACGCCAGGCCGGCGCCCGCCCTGCCCGGGCCCGACTCGTTCGCGGCAATATAGCTGGCCCCCAGGTCCCTGCTCTTGCGAAGCGCCACGGACACCCCTGCCAGGACTGCTGTCCCGGCTCCGATCACCAGCAACGGCAGCATGTCCGCCTCGGTGAAGGGCCGGATGCGCTGTCCCCAGCCAATGGGTGACAACAGGGAGGGCCAGGCTGCGGTGACATGCAGCAGCGATTGGTCCGCGGTCCCCAGCGCGTCACCGGCACCGCGGACCAGGTAGGCGGCGCCCACCAGCGCCGACGCCGTACCGTTGGCGCTCCGCGCGGACGGCATGAGCTGTGCCACCAGCGCGGCGGCCGCCATGAAGAACAGGCCCACGGCGCCAACGGCTGCGCCTGCCAGGAACGATCCTTCCACCGGGAGTCCGGCGCCGATGAAACCTGCCGCAACGGCCAGTGCGAGGACCACGTTGGCGCAGGTGCCGAGAAGCAGGGTGGCATACAGGGAAGACACCCGGGTGACCTGCGTGGAGCCGACCAGCTCGAACCGGCCCTGGTCCTCGTCCCCGCGCGTATGCCGGACCACCAGGAAGGCACTCATCAACCCTGCCAGGACGGCCGTAAAGGAATAGCCCTGGAAGAAGGTGACCGCTCCGGAACTGATGCCGTCCGGGAGCCCCCGGAGGAACAGGAAGGCCGGGCTTGCCGCGGCCACGGAAATCAGTGCTGCCCGCTCGTTGTCCTCGCCGAACTGCGTGGTGACGGCGGTGGCTGCCGCGTATCCCAGGCCGGCGATGCCCAGGATCCAGGCGGCCAGCGTTCCGCGGTCCCTGCGGGCCTGGAGCAGGGCAAGCCGAAAAACGGCGCGCATCACAGCACCTGGCTCTTCTGGTCTTTTTGGCTCCCCCGCCCGGGGGCGGCCGTGCCGCCGTAGTGGCGCATGAACAGCTCCTCGAGGGAAGGCGGTGCCGCCGTGATGCCCGTGATGCCTGCTGTAGCCAAAGCCTCCAGGACATGGCCCAGGTCGGCTGCATCGGCGTCGAACTCCATGGCTGTCCCGTCAACGCGGAGGTCGTGGACACCCCGCCACGTGGACAGCAGCTCAGGCGACGCCGGCGACGTGACCCGGAAGCGGGTGCGGGTGAGGTGCCGAAGTTCGGCCAGGGTCCCGGATTCCACGGCCACCCCGGACCGGATGATGGTCACCCTGCTACACAGTTGTTCCACCTCGGCCAGGATGTGGCTGGACAGCAGCACCGTGGCTCCGTCCGCGGTGACCCGGCGGACGTGCCGGCGGAAGACCGCGTCCATGACCGGGTCCAGGCCCGAGCTCGGTTCATCCAGCAGGTAGAGCCTGGCCGGGCGGGAAAAAGCCGCGATGAGGGCGGCCTTCTGCCGGTTCCCCCTCGAGTAGGTCCGGGCCTTTTTCCGGGGATCGAAATCGAACTCGTCGATCAGCTGCCGGCGCAGGTTTTCATCCGCGCCGCCGCGCAGCCCGGCGAGCAGGTCAATGACCTCGCCGCCGGTCAGGTTGGGCCAGAGCGTCACATCCCCTGGGACATAGGCAACATCCCGGTGTGCCCGCACAGGTTCAGCCCACGGATCGATGCCGAACACCCTTGCTGACCCCGCTGTGGGGCGGATCAGGCCCAGGAGGATCCGGAGTGTGGTGGACTTCCCTGCCCCGTTGGGTCCCAGGAAACCGTGGACTTCTCCGGACCTGACGGACAAGTCCAGGCCCGCGAGCGCTGTTGTCCGCCCAAAGTTCTTCACAAGCTGGCTGGTGGAGATGACGGGAGTTTCATCTGTGGTCATGGCCTGTTCCTTGGTCGCAGCTATCACACCCAAGGCGGCTGCCAGGGGCATGCCGCAAGCGTTTCCGCATACGGGCCGACCAGGCTTCCCGGCTCTCCGGTCCACATCTTACAAGCGGCGCATCAGGCGCGGAAGAGGCGATGGATGATCGTGATCCGGGGTTGAACCTCTCCGGGTTTTGAGAGGCTCAACCACCGGTTAGTGCGGGTCAGTTGGCCCCATTAAGCTGGCAGGATGCCTGACCTTGCCGCCCTGGTGCCCACCCTCGTGGCCCTCGCCATCCTGGTGGCACTCACGGTGGCTGTGCTCTGGGGCTCGCGGACGCCGTCGTTCGTTGCCCCGGCCGTTGCCATCCTCCGCGGCGCTGCCCAGCTGGCCCTGATCAGCCTGGTGCTGGGCGGCATCATCAACGATCCTTTGTGGGTGGCGGTGGCGTTGCTGGTCATGTTCACCGTGGCCGTGACGACGGCGACCCGCCGGCTCATGTGGTCCTGGCGGCGGTTCGCGGCGGTGGCCGCAACCATGGCGCTGGGCATCCTGGTGACCCTGGGCGTGGTGTTCGGCACTGGGGCGATCGAGTTCACGCCGCGGTGTGTCCTGGCGGTGGGCGGGATTGTGATCGGCAACTGCATGAGCATCGCCGTGCTGGCCGGGCGCCGGTTCTTCGAGGCTGTGCGGGACCAGTGGAGCGAGGTTGAAGGCTGGCTGGCGCTGGGTGCGCAGCCGAGCCGCGCAACCCTCGCCCAGGCCCGCTTCTCCGTCCATGCGGCCCTGATCCCGTCGATCGACCAGACCAAAACCACCGGCCTGGTCACGCTGCCCGGCGCGTTCGTGGGCGCGATCTTCGGCGGCGCCTCACCGCTGGAGGCGGGCCGGTTCCAGGTGGTGGTGCTGGCGTCCATCATGGCGGCGGGCTCCATCACCGCCGTCGCGCTGATCCGTTCCCTGCGCTCGGTGAAGGTGCGCCCGGAACCTCTCTGACACTGCAACGCGGGGTCACTCCCTCCCCAATAAACCGCCCGCGGAGGGCATTAAGTGACCCCGCGTTGCTGGTTTATTGCGGCGCGGCAAGGAAGGCCCGGATCTCGTCCGCCATCCGCTTGGACTGGGTCCAGTGCAGGTAGTGGCCGCCCTCGATCGGAACGACCTGGTGCCGCCGGACATTCTTCAGCAGGTTCTCGGCCGCTGCGGTCTTAGTGGCCGTTGAATCGGAGCCTTCATCGGCAACAAAGGCCAGGACAGGGAGGTCATCGGGGTAGGTGACTCCCCGGAGGGCCGCCGCGTTGTTCGCAATCCGGGCTGATTCGTCGGCGACAGCGGGGTTGCCGTAGTTCCAACTCATCATCATGCGCATCCGGCGCAGTTCCTCGGCGGTATAGGCGTCGCTGTCCGGGTCAAGGAAGCCTGGGGCGAGCGCCGCAACCACGCGGACCACACCGGTGACGGCCAGTGCCCGCTCCACGTTGATGCCTGGTTGCGGGTCTTCAACCGGCCCGTCCCCGGGCTTAGGAATGGTGGCGTCAATCCCGACGACGGCGGACACCTCCGTGGGGTACCGGTTGGCGTAATCCAGCATGTAGAAGCCGGCGATGGAATGCCCTGCCAGGACATAGGGCGGCCGGACCTGGAGCTTCGCCAGCGCGTCGTGAAGTTCGGTGCTGATGTTTTCGTTGGACCGCGCGGGGCCTTCGAGGTCGCTGTAGCCGTACCCGAACCCCTCCACCACAATGGCGTCGAAGCCGCCGAGTTCGCGGACCAGCGGAGCGAAGTCGAGGCCGGGGGCCGCAGTTCCCAGGCCGCTCAGAAGGACGATCGGCTGGCCCTGGTCCCCGTTCCGGACCACGTTCAGGCTGCCGCCGCTCACCGCAACCCGCTCGCCATACGGCGCCGTGCCCGATTTTTCCGTGGACTCCAGGACCAGGTTCACCACGGTAGACACCAGGATCAGCCCCAGGACGATGAGCGCGGCGATCCCGGCCCGGCGCAGCCCGCGCCGGGGCTTCTTCAGGGAACCGGTATCCGTCGCCACGTTCTAGATTTTAGGCTGGCTTCGCGAAGGTGGCCGCGCTCATGATCTCGTACCCGACGAACGTCTCGTCGCCTTCCACCCAGGCGTCGTGGCCGGCCGGAATGGTGTACGCGTTGCCGGGGGTTATGGTGGTCCGGGCTCCGTCTTCCATCTGGACCGTCAGGGTCCCGGCGGCGCAGATTCCCACGTGGTTGACCTGGCAGCTGTCCGTGTGGACCACGGTCTTGACCGTTTCGGACCACTTCCATCCCGGCTGGAAGGTGAACCTGCCCAGGGTTGTGTCACCGATGTTGACCACGTCCACCTCGGTCTTCGGCGGGCGCCGTTTTTCATCGGGCTGGTCGAAGGACTTCGCTTCAAGGGTTCTGACAGTAACGCCGGCCATTTCATTCTCCTGACAGGGAGGGATTGCAACTGTTCGTCCGGGGCGCTGAGACATCTCCAGGAGGGATTGGTTGGCCGGCCTACCGAGGCCTTGAACGCCCGCCAACGCTGCAACTAGCGCTATCAGCGTGCGCCCGGGCATAGGCGCTGTCAATACGGCGCACTCCCCCTTCGCGAGATGGGGGGGTCCGCCAGTTCAGGTTCCTTCTGCCGGTAACCCCACCGTGCAGTCGGCGGCGTCGTTCACCACGTCCTCCAGGTCACCGGTGCGGTGCAGCACCTCCAGCTGCCGGACCGCGCCGGTGCCGGTCAGCAGCAGATCGTCCACCAATTCCTCCACCCGTTGCAGGTCGCCGCTGTCCTCCAGCGCCCCGTGGATGTGGTTCAGCAGGGAATTGACGACGGCGAGCGCCGGCACCGGGCGGTGCGTGTGCGGGTCCAGCAGTTCCCCGCGCAGTCCCCAGCGGCTGGCTTTCCAGCCCGCCAGCCGGATCAGGGCCGACGGCGCGCCGACAGGCTCTTTGCCTTCCCGCCACTCCCGCGCAGCGGTCTCCACCAGCCCGCGGGCGATGCCGGCCAGGAGCACGGTGTTCTGGGGCCGCAGGCATACGTCCGCGATGCGGATTTCCACGGTTGGATAGTGCCGCGAGAGCCGGGCGTCGAAGTAGACCATTCCCTCATCCAGCGCGACGCCGGTGCTCACCATGTCATGCACCAGCTGGTGGTAGGCGTCGGCCGAGCCCAGGATCTCCAGCGGCCCGGCGGACGGCCACCGGTTCCAGACCTGCGCCCGGTAGCTGGCGTACCCGGTGTCCTCACCGTGCCAAAACGGGGAGTTGGCGCTCAGCGCGGTCAGCACCGGCAGCCAGATCCGGATCCGGTCCAGGACAGCCACGCCCTCCTCCGGCGATTCCACCGAGACGTGGATGTGGCAGCCGCAGGTGAGCTGTTCCCTGGCGGTCAGCCCGTACTCCTCCGCCATGGCGGCAAAGCGCCGGAGCCGGACCGGGTGCGGATCGCAGGGCAGCGGTGAGGTGGCCAGGGCAGCCACCCGCACCCCGACGTCCTGAGCAGCCCTGTCCGCGATGGCCCGGCCGGCGATGATGTCCGCCTCCAGAGAGTCCATGGTGGAATGCGGCGGGGTGACCACCTCAATCATTTCCTGCTGGAACTCCGCCGTGAGAACCGGCCCGGAACTCGATTCCATCGGACGCACGTACAGGTCCAGGAGCGCGCCTGCCATGGGCACGGGCTCCCCCTTGCCGGGGTCCACCAGGAGCAGCTCCTCCTCTATCCCGAACGTCCGGACCCGTCCAGCACTGCCGGTGCGGTCATCGCCTGAGGTGTCCATCGCCGTCGTCCTTTGCTCGTTGCATCCTTGCAAGCTCATCCCAGAAGCAGGCCAGCGTCACGGCGCCGTTCATCAGGACCTCCAGGCTGACGCTCTCGTCGCTGTCGTGCCAGTGGTCCTCCACAAGCCCGGTGCCGAAGAACAGCACCGGCGCCTGCAGCATGCGGCCGAGCAGTTCGGCCGGTCCCCCGCCGGCGTTCCCCATCCGGCCCACCTTGCCGTTGTGGAACCCCACAGCCATGGCCCGCTCCAGCGCGGCGACAGCAGGGTGGTCCGGAGTGCGGTACGGCTCCTGCGCCGTTTCCAGGTCCGGCGTCAGGGTGTGCCGAAAAGCGTCCCCGATGGTGTTTTCCACCCACTGCCGCAGCTGGTCGGCCACCTTCTCCACCCGCTGGCCGGGCACGGTCCGGAAGCTCAGGTCCGCCGACGCCACGGCCGGCACAGCCGCACGCGACACACCAATGGGATCGCCGGCAATCATGGAAGTGACTTCGACGGCGGGGCGCAGCCACAGCCGCTCCAGCACCGTGTACCCCTTCTCGCCCGTGATGGCGCCGCTTTCGGACCGCTTCAGCCAGTCCTCGTCGCTGTAGGGAAGCTCCGCGAGCGCCTGCCGAAGGTCCTCCGGAAGCGGCTCCACGTCGTCGTAAAACCCCGGAATGGCGATCCTGCCGTCGGCATCGTGCAGGAGCGCCAGGAGCCTGGCCAGCTCGAAGGCCGAGTTGGGGGCGTTGCCGGAGACGGCGCCGCTGTGCACGTCGCGCTCCTGCCCGAACACCTCCAGGCTTGCACTGAGCATGCCGCGCAGGCCTACGCAAAGGGCGGGGTGGTCTTTGTGCCAGAGGAGGGTGTCGGAGAAAAGTACGACGTCGGCCTGGAACCTTTCCGCCTGTTCCTCAAGGAGTGCCGCGAGATGCGGGGAACCGCCTTCCTCCTCGCCCTCGACGATGAACTTCAGGTTGACGGCCGGCGCGGGCCGGGCGTGTGCCTGTGCAGGAGAAGTGGAGTGCGGGAGCGTTTGGTTTGTGGCGTCCAAACGTGAGAGAGCGTGCTGGTTGTGGCGGTCAAAGGTGAGAGAGCGTTGGTGCAGGTGGGCGCGGATGCCCCAGAGGTGCGCCAGGATTTGGGCCTTGGCGTCCGAGCTTCCCCTGCCGTACAGCCTGCCGTCGCGGACCACCGGTTCGAACGGCGAGGTCTGCTCCCAGTTGTCCGGCTTGACCGCGCGGACATCGTGGTGGCTGTAGACCAGGACGGTGGGAGCTCCGGGTGCCTCGCACCACTCCGCGCAGACCGCGTGCGACTCCCCCGTCGGCTGCACGTCAACCACGGGGAAGCCCGCCTCACGGAAGGCGGCAGCGAGCCAGTTGGCGGAGCGGAGCAGGTCCCGCTGGTGCTCCGGCACACCCAGGATGCCCGGAACGCGCACCCACTCGGCCAGCTGCTTCTCGATGCCGCCACGATGGGAGCGGAGATAGGCATGCAGGCGCGCTCCGCCGTCGTGCTCATGCCTGTCCATGCCCCGCTCCCGTTATCCCAGCCGGTTCTCTGACGAATTACCGCGGCTGGGCCGGATTCGTGGGATCACCCTGGGACGGCGGGTTGATCGGCGGTCCCGGCACCTGGGCCGACTGCGGCGTGTCCGGCTGGGCAGTGTTCACCTCCGGCGTGCTCGGCGAGTGCGGGCCGCGCGGCACGGCCCCGCCCTGCAGGTCATGGAGCCTTTTTTCGAGGATCTGCAGGATGGGCAGCCGGTTCCCGTGTGCTTTCTCGTAGGTGATCAACTGCGCCACCTCTGTCTCCTCCAGGCCCGAGATCCGCGAGGGCAGCGTTCCGGCCGGCAGGTGGTCATAGTCGGGAAGGGGCAGTTCCTTGTGCAGGGGTACGTCATTCATGGGTTGGGCTCCTTAAGCGATTGAGGTCAGCAGGGCGGCGCATGCCTGTTCGCAGCTCCGGCACGATTCTGCGCACACCTGGCAGTGGTCATGCATCTGCGCGTGCTTTTCGCACTCACCGGCGCAGACTTTGCAGGCGGCGCGGCAGGCTTCCAGCAGGGTGCGGGTGACGTTGGCGTCGTAGCCGGTGTGCCGGGAGAGCACCTTTCCCGTCGCCGCGCAGATGTCCGCGCAGTCCAGGTCGGTGCGGATGCACCTGGCCAGGTCCGCCACCATGTCCTCGGCCAGGCACGCGTCGGCGCAGGCGGTACAGGTCTGAGCGCATTCGAAGCAGGCGCTGATGCACTCGGCAAGCTTGGTTACGTCGATGTCGCCGAGGTCCTTGGGATACGTGTCAATCATGGACCGTATGTGGGTCATGTCTCTGTCTTTTCCTTCCCCCTTGATGAATCAGTAATGGTCAGGACTTAGTAAGCACACTTACTTGTTTTACGGTACCGGGATTGGGAGCTCCGGTACAGAGCCCCGGCCCCCCTCAGCTCAGGCGCTGGCCTCTGCCCCCACCGGTTCCGGCGCGGGCAGGCGGGCCGCAAAGACGGAGCCGGCCATCCGGGCCGCTATCGCGTCCCAGTGGTACTTCTTCAGCAGCTCCCGGGTCGCGGCATTCGGGCCCCTGGAGGGATCCCGTTGCCCCAGCTGCCGGCAGAGCGAGGCAAACCCGATGGCGTCATCGCGCAGGTGCACGGTGTCCGGGAAATCCGCCACCACATCCGGCACCCGGGTGGAGACCACCGGCAGCCCCGCCGCCAGGTACTCCAGCGTCTTGGTGGGGCTGATGGAACGCGTTGCCTCATTCAGCGCGAACGGCATCAGGGCAACGTCCAGCCCGGCCATGGCCGCGGGAAGGTCGGCGTAGCTTGTGTACCCGAGGTAACTGATGTTGGGCGCCTGCGGCAGGCTGGCCGGATCGATCTTGGCCACCGGCCCGTACATCCGGATGTCCCACTCCGGCAGTGCACGGGCGAGCCCCCCAATCAGGCCAAGGTCCAGCCGCTCGTCCAGCACCCCCACGTACCCGGCAACGGGCCGCTGCCCCGGGACCCGGCCCGACGGCGTCGGGCAGCGGTAGTGCTCCGGCTCCACTCCGCTGGGGAACAGCAGGGTGTCCGGCCGTCCCTGCCGGACCATGGACCGGTACAGCGAGCGGCCGCCGGCGAAGACGACGTCGGCCCGGCGCAGTGTTTGCCGCTGCCTCACCACCAGTTCCGGCGGGGCGTCCTTGAACGCTGCGAGGTCGTCCATCACGTCATAGACCAGGGTGGTGGGCTTCAGGGCGAGGGCCAGTTCCAGGGCCAGCGGGGTGTACAGCCAGACCACCCGTTCCCCGGCCGGTGGACCCACCAGCTCCGGAAGCTGGTCGATGTAGTCCGGCAGGACGTCGTCCACGAAGCCCACGTGGCGGCCCTTATCCGGAATTTCCAGCCAGGCCCGGTTCAGTCCGTCCACGCGGCTGTGGTTCATCCGGTTTTCCCCCTGGAACCCGGGGAAGGGCGTGAGCGGCTCCTCCACATACCAGGTGGAACAGCGGGAGCCCAGTCGGGACACCAGGTGCTGCGGGCGCTGCCAGACCCAATCCCAGCGGAGGTGGGACAAGACGATCAGTTCACTCTGCATTGACGATCCTCAATTCCATTCGGGTCTGCGTGTTGGGCAGGCTGTGGCCTTGGTCCATGCCGGGAGCAGGTGTCCACGTCCAATGGGACATCTGTGGCTGGTATCCGCGCAGCCAGGTGGCCACCGGTTCGGCGAGGGTGTACGCGGGCAGCTCGACGGCGGGTGTTCCGGCTGCAGCCCTGGCGTAGGTTTCGGACATAACGGACGGCCGCCTGTCCAGCTCCTTGTCCAGCCAGTACACGCCCACGGGGTCGATGTGGCCTTCGTTGTGGAACAGCAGGGAATTCCAGTCCGTGGAATCAATGAACGGAAACCAGCACAGGCCCTCCAGCGGCACCCCGCGCTCCCGTGCCCGTTCGCATTGCTCCAGCACGTACTTGAACCAGGTGGCACGGTCCGACGTATGGCCGCGGATGTTGGTTTCCGTCAGCATGCAGGGCAGCCGGTAGCGCTGCCAATACAGGTGTATCTGGTCAGCGAGCGGCAGGGGGTCAGGGGTGTGCGTGTGGCCGCCGTTGTCAGCAAAGTGCCACTGGCAGTGCGCGTAGTAGTCCAGCCCCAGGACGTCGATCCGGCCCGGTTCCAGGTCCAGCAGGGCTTCTCCCCCAACATCCCGGAGCTCCTCTGCCAGGGGCCCGTGGAGGTCGTATCCGCGGCCCAGGAAGCTGTCCAGCACCAGGAACCGCCGCTCGTTCGCCATCGCTGCGTAGGCTGTTCCGCCGGCGCCCGATCCGGTGTGGTGTTCGCAGGTGTCCACCCACACGTGCTTGGCGCCGGGCAGCAGCTCGGCGTAGGCGCGGCTTGCCTCCGCCACCGCCGGCAGCACATTGAGGATCTGGCCAACGAAGTTTCCCAGCCCGTTTTGGTACGGCGGCCAGATGGCCTCGTGCCCGGAGAGGAACAGCGTGGAAAACGGCTCGTTGAAGAGCGTGTACTCCTGCACCCAGGGGTAGCGTTTCGCGAACTCCTCCGTGTACCGCAGGTAGGCGTCCCTGAAGCGGGGGTCCGCGAAGCCATCCTCCAGCCAGCGCGGATAGCTGGTGTGGTGCACCAGATCCACGATGGGACGGAAGCCGTGGTCCCGCAGATAATGGAGCACCTTGTCCGTGTCCGCCCAGTTCAGGACGCCCTCTTCAGCCTCTACCCGGTGCCACCGTACGGGGTACCGCAGCCTTTTCACGCCGCAGTCCGCCAGCAGTGCCAGGTCCTGCTTCCAGTTCACGTCGTGGGCCGTGGACTCTACGATGTCCCTGTCGTGGCGGGGAAGGTAGGTGCTCTCAAAGGCGCCGATCAGCTCGATGGGTCCGTTCGGCGCGCGGCTCATGGCGTGGCTCCCAACGGGGCCGCCGGGTATCCTGCCGGCCCCTGCCCCGCAGCTCCGGTCACGACGGCGGGCTTCGCTTTGACCGCCAGGTGCTCGTACACCAGGTCCAGCAGCTCCGCGGCCCGCAGGTTCAGCCGCCGCGATTCATCCAGGTCCCGGTCCAGCCGGGCCACCTCCGCACGCAGTTCGGCGATGTCTGCAGCAGCCACGGCCAGCCGCAGGTTGATCTCATCCAGCGGCTCCAACGGCTCAATCGGAGGGTCGTTCAACGGATCTTTCATGGCAGTGCCCTCACTTTCAGTCGATGAATGGATGGGGCGCCCGGGCCTTCCGGCGGTTGGTCACAGCGCTCCGGTGGAACTTCTTCGGATTCCAGGTGCAGAGCCGCGAGGGCCTGGACGAGCGCAGCCGCGTCCACCGGATGGTGGAAGCGCGCGCCAGGGAACGGCGGCGGCACCGGCCCGGCCTGGAACTCCAGGAATGCCGTGGCAGCTGCCGCCTGGTTCCGCAGCAGGTGTCCGATCAGCGTCAGTGTGTTCTCCTGCCCCTGCCCGCCCAGCGAGTCAAGGAGAAACCGGACGTAGACGTGCAG
This sequence comes from Arthrobacter sp. Cr_A7, assembly GCF_029222765.1. Classification (NCBI taxonomy): domain Bacteria; kingdom Bacillati; phylum Actinomycetota; class Actinomycetes; order Micrococcales; family Micrococcaceae; genus Arthrobacter; species Arthrobacter sp. Cr_A7. The sequence goes on from NZ_JARHXQ010000225.1 coordinate 11,402, forward strand.
TCGCCCGCCGCCGTCGTTCGCCAGTTTGGCCAGCGGCGCCGCCTGGCGCAGGTTGTTCAGGTTCACCCGCAGGCCGCGCAGCGACCCGCCGGAATGGGTGCGGAACGTCCGCAGCGATTCGACGGCGGGACGGCTGTAGTCCACGGCCACCACGTGGTGCCCGTGCTCCGCGAAGTGCCGTGCGTCCGCGCCCAGGCCGCAGCCCAGCTCCAGGATCCGTGAACCCGGCCCAAGTTCCCGGGCCAGCTGCTGCGCCCAGGCTCCGGGCCGCAGCACGCCGCCGTCCGTGGCTTCGGTCAGCAGGGCCCGGTGATGGTCTTCCCAGTTTTCCCGGTCCCCGTCCAGGTTGCCCAGCCAGGTGTCATACCGACGGCGGGCCGCCGGCGGCGTGGTGAACCTGAACGCCGGATCCGGGGTGCGCCAGCCGGGTCCGTAGATGGCAGCGAGCATCGCCTCGGGGTCCGCCGGTATGGGCAGCGTCCGGCCGTTGACCGTGAGCGTACGCAAGGGGAAGATGGGTACCTTTTCGCTGCGCTCGCGGGCGTGGAACGTCCCGTGGAGCCAGCCGCCGGTAATGAAGTACGTGAAGATGTCCAGGTAGAACCGGTCCGTGCCGTCCGCCCCGGGAAAGAGCAGCTGCAGGTGCCCTGCCGAATGCCGGACCGTTTCGTAGCCTTGGGCGTGCAGGGCGCGTTCCAGCTCGAAGCCCTCCAGCACGATGTCCGACGGGTTCTGGTGCCGGCTCAGATAGGCCAGGTCCACGTCGTCATCGCCTGGCATGATCCGGCCGTCCCGCACCGGGCCCAGCAGGGTTCCGCCGGTGACGAAAAGCTCCTGGCCGCGGCTCCGCATCCACTCGATGAGGATGCAGGCCTCGTCCAGGGCCTCATCAACCAGGCGCGCCCGCTGCCCCTCGAAATTGCGGGCCACCCGCCCCCACTTGTTGATGATCTGGGGTATCCCGGTGCCTGGCTCCTCCAGGGTGAACTGGTGCGGTGCCGCGTCAAAGGCGACGGCCGCCGCCGGGCCCAAGGGCTGTCCGTCCTGCAGCACGGTGAGCTGTGCCTGGCCGGACAGGCGGCCGGCCAGGGCCGGCGGCCAGTCGATGATCCAACTGTGGTGGGGTCCGGAGCGGAGGGCGTCACCGGCGCGGATGTTCCAGATGGGCCGGCCGTTGAGCAGGATGGACAGCGTGGCGTCAGCGGGGACGGGCGGGCCCGCCAGGGTCAACGAGCGCCGGTCGGCCTGGATGATGTGGGTGGCGGTCTCCGTGGCGGTCATGGCTGCGCCACCAACTGCTGGCTGCTGGTGGTGTCCGTGTACGGCAGCCGGACATCCACCACCTGGCCGGTCATGGCCGACGCCAGCACCTGCACGCTCGCGTCGGCGACGGCCGCCGCCGGCAGCAGCGACCCTTCCAGCTCCGCCCCGAACGCCCTGGTCCGCATGGGCGTGGCCGTCCGGCTGGGGCTGATGCAGTTCACCCGGATGCCGTCCGCGCTCCACTCGTCGGCCAGCGCCTGGGTGAGGTTTACGATAGCCGCCTTGGTGGCGGAGTAGACGGTGTAGTTGGCCCGGCCGCGGGTGTAGGAGCTGGACGCGAACAGTGTCAGCGAGCCCTTGCTCTCGGCCAGGTACCGCTGGGATTCCTGGGCCACAATGAAGGCCGCGGTGAGGTTCACGTCCACGTCGTGGTGCAGCTGCTCGTCAGTCAGCTGGGCCAGCGGCCCCACGCTGAGCACCCCGGCGGTGAGGATCACATGGTCCACGTGCCCACAGGTGGCTGCCGCCTCCGTCAGGGCCTGCACCACGCACCGCCGGTCCTCCACGAACATGCCATTGCCGGTCCGGCTCTGCCCGACGACGAACGCCCCTTCCGCCTCCAGCTGCTGCACCAGCTCCAGCCCGATGCCCGAACTCGCACCGAACACCAGGATGGTCTTGCCGCGGAGGCCGTCCGTGCTGCCGCCGGGCAGCGCTGTCTTGTGCTTGAGCTGGAACAGCTTGTCAGCAATGTGAATGTCGATGGGCTGGGTGATCTTGATGTTGGCGTCGTCCCCGTCCACCACAAAAATGGGGACGTCCGGGCAGTACTTGAGCACCACGGAGCAGTCATCCGTGGCAGCGAAGTCCGGGTCCCGGGCGGCGCGCTCATACGCCTGCGCTATCACCGGCATCCGGAACGCCTGCGGCGTCTGGCCGCGGCGGAGCTTTGCCCGCGGCGGCACGGCACGGATGAAGTTGTCGTCGTCCACCTCGATGATGGTGTCCGCGGAGGGGATGGCGGTGTCCACAGCGGCATAGACATCCAGGGCGCGGATGCACGCGCCGATGATGTCGCCGTCGAGCAGGGGGCGGACTGCGTCGTGGAAGATGACGTTGGCGTCCTTGTCCGCGATGGCGTCCAGGGCCAGGCGGGAGGTTTCGCTCCTGTCCGCGCCGCCGGGCAGGATGGCGCTGATTTTGCTGTACTGGCCCTTGTCCAGCAGCAGTTCCCGGGCTTTGGGGATGTAGCCGGAGGTCATCATGATGATGATCTCGTCTACCAGTTCACAGGACTGGAAGAGCTCCACCGTGTGTTCAAGGCTGGTGCGTCCCGCAATGGGGACGAACTGTTTTGGGATATCAAGACCCATCCTGGCCCCGACCCCTCCGGCCAGGATGACGGAGGCATTCCAGGGCCGGGCGGTGCTGTGCGGGAGTTGGGTACCTGGCATTCCCGGCGTTCCCGGCGGAAAGTTAGGTGGCTGCTGTTCCATGGCTGGTCCTTTCACTGCTGGTTGATGGCCGCTAGCTGCGGCCGGTGAGCGTGCCTCCCGTGCGGTTGGTGGCATTTCCAGGAATGGTGATGGCCGCGGCCTCGAGCCGCCGCCGTGTTTCTTCGGCTGATATGGGGGTCCCGAATTTGCGGTACTCGCCCACCGGTACCACGGCCGTGACGGGTGTCCGGCCGTGGATGCGGACCAGGTTGAAGGAACGCGCGCCGTCCCTGCCCTGCATGGCTCCGGACGGCAGCGCAAGATCCTGGGTGTAGCTGGTGGACGCGGCGACGGACACGGGGATGCCGGCGAAGACGGAAAAAACGGAGCAGTGTGTGTGGCCGGAGAGGATTCCGATCACGTCGCTGCCTTCCAGGACCTCGGCCAGGCCGGTCTGGTTCCGGAGCTCGGACAGCACGGCGAGGTCCTGTACCGGGGGCACCGGCGGGTGGTGCATCACCAGGAGCGTGCCGCCGTCGGCCGGTGTTTCCAGCTCCGCCGCAAGCCAGCGCAGCTGGTCTTCGCTGATCTCGCCGTGGTGGAAGCCCGGGATGGTGGAGTCCAGGACCAGGACCCGGAGGCCGCCCAGGGCGTAGCGGCGGTCCACCGGGCCCGGCTGGGGCTCCTCGTCCAGCATGACGCGCTGGAAGTTGGCGCGGTCGTCGTGATTGCCCATGGCCCAGATGATGTGCGTTCCCATCCTGGCCGCGTAGGCGTCGCACAGGGTCCGCAGTTTTTGGTACGCCTCGGCCTTGCCTTTATCCGTCAGATCGCCCGAAAAGATGATGGCCTCGGGCGCAATGCCGCTCGCTTCGATGGCGTCCAGGACCTCCACGAGCCCCGGCTCCGGGTCCATGTCCCCGTAGAGCAGTCCCTCCGCGACAAAGTGCGGGTCGGTGACATGGACCAGCACGTGGTTGGGCGTAGGGTATTCGGCCTGGAGGATCTGCATGGAAGCCTTTCAGCTGGCCCGCGTGATAACTGCCGCCGCGGGAGGATCTGCTGGACGGGCTCTGCTTGCCGCCGAAAGAAACAACATAATAAGCACGCTTATAAATTTGTGGGAAGACCTAATTTCCCATCGGCCCCGAGCCGGCCGCTGCAAAGCCCCGGAATTACCGGGAATTAGCGCACACTATTGGGTCTTTTTGATTGCGCCGGCCGGGCTTACGGTAGACCCACGGAGCCGCCCGTCCGGGGTGGCCGGCCAAGGAGGACTTTCCAATGACAACGCACGTCGCGGACTGCAGCGTAACGAACTGTTCCTTTAACGACCATACGAACTGCAACGCCGCCGCCATCACCGTCGGCGGCGCCGAAAACCACGCCCACTGCGCCACGTTCATCGAGACCGGCCTGCACGGCGGCCTGCCCAAGGTCCTCGCCGACGTCGGAGCCTGCCAGCGCAGCGAGTGCATCCACAACGACCATCTGATGTGCAATGCACCCGAAGTCCACGTTGGCCCCGGCCGGGACAACGCCGACTGCCTCACCTACTCGCACGCCTAGGACACACTGACTGAAGGCTCCGGAGCGCCCGGCGGCACCGCCCCCGGGCGCTCCGTTGCTGCCCCGGCTCGGCCCATGCGGCATCAGGCTCTCCCGCCATCCGACTCCGTCCACCTGCTGTACAAACCCCTGCCACCGCGAGTAGATTCGGAATGTGACGGGAATCATGGCCCGTCCTCCAGGCCACCTCTGCACAGGCCGTCGGAGCAGCTGCTGTAGCCCAACGGCGGCACACTTGCAGAAGCGAAAGATCCCTACCGTGGCGACATCGCATTTCCAGCAGTTCCTAGAAGAAGCAACCATCTTCGATCCCTCCAGCGATTCCACGCTGGGGCCTGATTGCCTTTACGGCCTGTACGTCAGCTGGGCAACGCTGCACGGGATGACCCCGAAGCCCGATCAGGCCTTCCGCGCCGGCATGCTCCGGTGCGGGGTGGATGTCCACAACAGCCGGCTGCACATGACGGGCCCCGCCGCTGCCGACTACATCCTCAGCAGCTACCCGGCGGTGGCGTGATGTCCATCCATCCGGACCGCTATCGCCCCCGCAACATCCCGGACGTGCTGGTTTACGACGGGCAGTACATGCACTGCGGCGAGCCCATGGCTGCCGCGGGCGCCGAAATGCGCAGCATCCGGGGCACCTACAACAGCCGGCAAATGCCCGAGACGCTGAGCGTTTACCTCGCCACCAGGGTGCTGCGCTGCGCCTGCGGTTTCCAGATGGAGATCCCGGACCAGAACCCCGCGGTGTTGGAATGACCGGGCTCCCCCTGGATGACTTGACCGCGACCATCGCGCGCATCCGGGGATTGCTGCTCACGGAGGAGAAGGTGGACCGTGCTGTTTCCCTCCTGGCCAGGGCCATCAAGGAATCCATGCCCGGCAATCCGGGAACCGGGGTTTCGCTGCTGGATGCCGGGGGAAAGCGCACCAGCAGCGCCTCCACGGACGCCATGGTGGAGCAGGCGGACGCCATCCAGTACTCGCTGGGCGAGGGTCCGTGCCTCACGGCATGGGCTTCCGAGGAAGTGGTCATTATTGACGACGTCCACACGGACGATCGCTGGCCGCGCTGGCGGGATGCCGTCCTCGGGATGCCGGTCCGTTCCGTGGTGAGCACGCCACTGATGGCCGGGAAGGAAGCGCTGGGCGCGCTGAAGATCTACTCCGCCCTGCCGGGACAGTATGACGAGTCCACCGGCCGGGTCCTGAGCCTGTTCGCCGGCACGGCCGCCACCCTCCTGGCGCACATCCAGGGCAGTGAGGCGCCGCTGAAGATGACGGAAAGCCTCAAGGCCACCGTGTCCAGTCGGGACCTCATCAACCGCGCCTGCGGCATGCTGATGGAGCGGCACGGCATCAGCCACGACCAGGCGATGCAGGAATTGATCAAAAACGCGCGGGCGGCAGGTGCCACCTTGGTTGAGGTCAGCGATCAGCTGGTCACCAGGGTGCCGCCTGCGGAACGGTAGGGGGTGCAGCCGTGGGTTTCGATCCACATGAGCCGGAACAGCGCAGCCAGCTCAAGGACGCCCTGTCCGCGGCTGACATCACTGTGGGCGAGTTGTGGCTGCGGTATTTCAGCATGAGCGGCAGCGCCGGCGAATATGAGGTCCACGCCTACCTGCAGGGCCTCATTTCCCTGCCCGTAACCCAGCGGGATCTGCTGGCCCTTGCCTGCAATGAGATGATCGCGGAGACCCCGCCGACGTACGCACCGTACGCGGACCAGATCGTCGGCGCAGAGCCGGACGACGTCCCTTCAGGTGAGGTACGACGGCGGGACGCGCCGCCGTCGTAATCATCCCTTCGCGTCACACGTCGAAGTGGGTGGTGACCGTGGGGTTGTCCGTCACCGAGGCGATGACCGAGGCGGCAAGGTCGCGGAGCTTGATGTTGCGTGTGCTGGAGGCCCGTTTGAGGATTGCCATCGCTGTTTCCTGGCTGCAGCGGTTCTGGGCCATGATGGCGCCGGCGGCGAGGTTGATGGTGGTGCGCGACACCATGGCTGCGGCGAGGTCGTCCCGGGCATCGGTCAGCTGGGCGATGCGGAGCGCCAGCCTCAGCGACGAGCTTCCCTGGACGGCAAAGCTCTCCGCCCGGCCGATCGCTTCACCGGAGAACGCGTGTCTGCGTGCCGAATAGACATTCAAGGCTGCCTGGAACTCGCCGCCTCCAGGGAACGGCACTGCCAGCATGGACCCGAGCACGCTGTGGTTCACGGCGGCCACATACTCCGGCCACCGGTGTTCGGTCTCCAGGTCGGGGACGTGGACTGTGGCGTTCTCCCGGAGGGCTGACAGGCAAGGCCCGTCATTGAAGGCGTACTGGAGCTCATCCATGGCGAGGGCATGCGCATCGCTGCTGCCCGCCGTCGCAGCCTTCTTGCGCCGCACTACCGTCACCGAGCATGAGACGTCCTGCGCGGAGGACGACAGGTCGGCCGCAGCAGCCACCGCAAGTTCGTGGAGGAACTCCTCCACGTGGGAACTGCTGAGCACCAGATCGTCCAGATGTACGCGGACTGATTCCGCAGTTATGTTTTCAGCCATGGCAGGCTTCCTGGTCATGCCCTGCGCGGGCCGCCCCCACGGGCCAAAAGCCGGGACCGTCACCGCCCGAAACCGTGCGGCCCTTCCAGCCTACGCCCCATGAGTGGTCCCGCACCCGCCCTGCTCCCCCCGACTACGGCTGCCCAGAACGGGTACGGGATTGTTAACCGTCCCCCACCAGCCGAGGCAGGCATCCATGACTTCACTTCCCAGGGCCAGCGCCCGTGACACCGCCGGCTTCCTCCTGGACGTTTTCATTCCGACGGCGGCAAAAGGGCCCCTGCTCCGCCGGCCCCGCGCTGAGGCGTTGGCCGAGCGGCTGAAGCTGGACGAGCGGGCGGTCCGGCGGATGCAGGAGCTGGACCGGAAGTATCCGGAGGGTCCGCTGCTCCTCCGGCTGCCCGTCCGGAACCAGGCGGTGATCCTGCGGCCCGGGCACCTGCACGCCGTCCTGACCCAGTCCCCCGATCCGTTCTCGCCCGCGAGCAGCGAAAAGCGCGGCGCCCTGGCCCACTTCGAGCCGCGCAACGTCCTGGCCTCCACCGGCGCCGAGCGGACGGTCCGCCGGGCGCTGCACGAGCAGGCACTGGACACCTCCAGCCCGGTGCACCGGTTCGCTGACACCCTCCTGCCGGTGGTCCGCGATGAAGCGGACGCCATGCTGGCCGCCGCCCAAGCCAAGGGCGTCCTGGACTGGGACGTGTTCAGCCGGTGCTGGCAGCGTGCCGTCCGGCGCATCGCCTTCGGTGACTCCGCCCGTGATGACCAGGAGCTGACGAGGATGCTGACCAGGCTGCGCAAGGATGCCAACTGGTCTGTGCTGAAGCCGCGGCGCACGGGGGTCCGGGACGAGTTCCTGCGTCGTGTCCAGGAACGGATAGACACCGCGGAGCCCGGCAGCCTGGCATCTGTCATGCGCAGCAGGCCGGAGCCTGATGCGGCTGCGCCACAAGACCAGGTGCCGCAGTGGCTGTTCGCGTTGGAGACATCGGGGATGGCGGCGATACGCGCCCTGGCCCTGCTGGCCACGCATCCCAACCAGGCACTGCTGGTTTCGGAGGAAATCGCCAACGACACCACCGGAGGCAGGCACCTCCCCTTCCTGCGGGCCACGGTGCTCGAGTCCGTGCGGCTGTGGCCCACCACGCCGATGATCCTGCGGCAGACCACGCGCGAGGTCAGCTGGGACACCGGAACCATGCCTGCCAAATGCGGGGTCCTGATCTTCGTCCCGTTCTTCCACCGGAACCATCAGCGGCTCCCGCAGGCAGACAGGTTCGATCCGGCGCTCTGGCTCCGCGATGACGACCAGGAGGACTGGGGCGTGGTCCCCTTCAGCGCCGGACCGGTCAGCTGCCCGGGCCGCCAGCTGACCCTGCTGCTCACCAGCGCCCTGCTGTCCTGCCTGCTGAAGGACACAGCGTTCACCTTCCAGGACGGCCACCGGCTGTCCCCCGGCCGGCCCATGCCGGGAGAGCTCAACCCCTATACCCTGCGGTTCACTCCCACTGTCAGGGCAGGGGTTTAGGGCGGGGCACGACGGCGTAGCGCCGGTTCGCCAGCACCGGCACCCGGCTGCGCACCTGCTCCAGCCGGTCCCCGCTGAGGTCAGCCAGCACCAGCCCCGGCTCCTCGCCTGCGTTGGCGATGACCACCCCTGCCGGGTCCACCGCCATGGAGTACCCGGTGGCCAGCGGTCCCGCCTGGTTGGCGGCCAGGACGTAGGCCGTGTTTTCGATGGCCCGTGCCTTGAGGAGGGTAGTCCAGTGGTCCTCCTTGCCCGGCCCGCGGATCCACATGGCCGGAACCAGCAGGACGTCCGCACCGCCATCTACGGCCGAACGGGCGCTTTCCGGAAAACGAAGGTCGTAACAGGTGAACGCGCCGAACCGGAAGCCTCCCAGCCGGAACACCAGCGGCTCCTCGGGGTTGCCCGCCGAAATTCCATCGCTTTCCCGGTAGCCAAAGGCATCGTAGAGGTGGACCTTGCGGTAGCAGCCGAGGAGATCGCCACTGCTGTCCATGGCCACCAGGGTGTTATACGGAAGCCGGCCCGGCCCCTTCTCGTACGTTCCCACCACCACCGCGATCCCGTGCCGCTTGGCCTGGGTTGCGATGGCAGAGACGAACGGCCCGTCCAGGTCCTCCGCAACGGCGGCTACCGCGCCTGCACCCCCGCTGGTGGCAAAGAGGCTGGACTCGGGGAGCACCACCAGCTCCGCCCCCGCCCCTGCAGCCGACTCGATCAGCAAGCCCGCCGCCGTCGTATTTTCAGCGGGGTCCGTACCTGCGCTGAACTGGCCCAACGCCACCTTCATGGCTGCCCCTCCTGCCCGAAAACCATTTGCTGTCCCTGCTCTCCACGGCCGGGCTCCGGCCTCTTCCCATAGCATCCTCCCCGGGTTACTGTTGGCACACAACCGTCCGGCCAGGGGCTGGAGCGGCGGGCTCAAGCAGTTGGGCCTCTGGAGGCACTCCGGAGGGAGCATGGTGGGCGCCAAACCCTTAAAGAAGCATGTACGACGGCGGGTTACCGCCTTGCTCACGGGCCTCGGGGTCCTGGCGGCACTGACGTCCTGCAGTGCCGAAGTCCAGCGCGGCTTCCTTCCCGGCGAGCGGGACACCACGGACAACACTCCCCTGATCACCGACCTGTGGGTTAATTCCTGGATCGCTGCGGTCATTATCGGGATCATCACCTGGGGCCTGATGATCTGGGTGATCGTTGCCTACCGGCGCCGGAAGAACACGGTGGGGTTCCCGGTGCAGATGAGCTACAACCTGCCGCTGGAGGTCTTCTACCTCTCCGTGCCGCTCATGATCGTGGGCGTCCTCTTCATCTTTACCGACCGGGAGCAGCGGGCCATCGACACCCGGGACCCCAATCCCGACGTGATCATCGACGTCCGCGGCAAGCAATGGTCCTGGGACTTCGGCTACGTCAAGGAAGACGTGCATGAAGATCCTGGGGTCCAGGCCCACCTGAACGGCGAGTTCGGCACCCCGGACCGGCTGCCCACCCTGTACCTGCCGGTAGGGAAAACCGTGGAACTGCAGCTGAACTCCCGCGATGTCCAGCACTCGTTCTGGGTGGTGCAGTTCATGCAGAAGCGCGACATGTACCCGGGCGAAAACCAGTACCACCGGTTCATCAACCTCACCCCCACCCGCACCGGCGAATTCACCGGCAAATGCGCAGAGCTGTGCGGTGAGTACCACTCCGAGATGCTCTTCAGGGTCCGGGTGGTGAGCCAGCAGGAGTACGACAACCACATCGCCGAACTCCGGGCCCGGGGCAACACCGGCATCCTGGGTGACGAATTCGACCGGAACCCGGCACGGCCGGCCCTGGAAGAGGCACAGCAAAGGACGGAACCGTAATGACCACCACCCAGAACACGGGCGTCACCTCGGCCACCGCGGCACCGTCAACGGTCAGGCGGCCCAAGGGCAGCATCGTGGTCAGCTGGATCACCTCCACCGACCACAAGACCATCGGGTACATGTACCTGATCGCGTCCTTTGTGTTCTTCCTCCTGGCCGGCGTGATGGCGCTGCTGATCCGGGCGGAGCTGTTCCAGCCCGGCATGCAGATCCTGCAGACCAAGGAGCAGTACAACCAGCTGTTCACCATGCACGGCACGCTCATGCTGCTGATGTTCGCCACCCCGCTGTTCGCCGGGTTCGCGAATGTCATCATGCCGCTGCAGATCGGCGCCCCGGACGTGGCGTTCCCGCGGTTGAACGCGCTGGCTTTCTGGTTCTTCCTGTTCGGCTCCACCATTGCGACCGCAGGGTTCATCACGCCGCAGGGCGCGGCCTCCTTCGGCTGGTTCGCCTACGCG